>JBARNC010000432.1:0-1655 GCA_049802775.1 Pseudolabrys sp.
GGTGTGGGTCGGCCAAATCAGCCGCGACATCGGCATAAAGTTGACCACACAATCCTGGTCTCTGACGACTCATCGTATTAGCCCCGAAGTGGATCAGGACCGCTTCTATCTGTTGCAGGACTTGATCATGTCCGGGGCTGTTTCGCGCTTTGGTTTTGTACGTGGCGTGGGCGTATCGTCTATGCCCGGTCCACGAGTAAATCTCACCGGCGACCCCTATCTGACCGATGGCCTGCGGCTCGTTTTGTTCCTCAACGAACCACGCCAGGCCTTCGACCAAATCGAGTTTCTCGACTGGGAGCGCTCTTACCAATAGAACACCCCCCGCCGCCGGACGTGGTTAGCGGGCAAAGTGAGAGGTAATGTCGCTTTCTAGCACTTAACCGGCTTCCCACTTGCGCCAGTGAATGTTCGCTATTGGCACTAAGCAGACATCAATGATCTACGGAACGCGCGCGCTCGTCTACCCGACTTGGTGACAATGACGGACCGTCATCTCTGTCATTGCCCAAGGATGGCGAGGTCACTGAACTTTCGAGCGCGAGCGCTATTCCCTGCCCGCCACCGATACATAATGTGACAATTCTGCGCTAGATACCATCGCGCCGCATCGAATGCAGAAGGCGCGTTGTGAGCACCGCCCCGGACGCACCAATCGGATGGCCATGAGCAATGGCGCCGCCCTCGACATTGACAACATCCTCCGGCAGCCCGAGATCCTTGGCGACCGCAATCGCGATGGCCGCAAACGCTTCGTTAATTTCGATGCGCTGGATATCTGAGGTTTTCCAGCCAGCACGTTCAAGTGCCTGCTTGACTGCAGGGACCGGGCCCAGTCCAAACATCCCCGGCTCGACCGCCCCCACACCATAGGAGACGAGGCGGGCCATCGGTTTTAAGGCCTTTTTCTCCGACCAAGAACGGTCGGCAACGATCATTGCGGACGCCGCTGTGTTGAGGCCCGGCGCGTTACCGGCGGTGATCGTGCCGTCCTTGCGAAATGCGGGCTTTAATTTGGAAAGAGTTTGCATGGTCGTATCGGGACGATTGTGCTCGTCCTTCTCGAATTTTATTGGTCCCTTTCGGGAGGCGATCTCAATCGCTGCAATTTCCGCTGTAAATTTCCCAGCGGCTTGTGCTGCGGAGAACCGCTTCTGAGAACGTTCTGCCCAACGATCTTGGTCTTCTCGCGTGATTTGATGGGAGCTCGCAAGGTCCTCAGTGTGCCACCCCGAATGCTTACCGGAGAATGCATCATTGAGACCATCCATCAGCATTGAGTCAAAAATCTGCGCATCTCCCATGCGATAGCCCCAGCGCCCGGACGTCATGAGGTATGGGGCGCGGTCCATGTTTTCCATGCCCCCCGCAATCGCGCTCTTAACGAAGCCGAGCATGATCTCCTGCGCTGCGCTAGCAATCGCTTGCACTCCTGAACCACAGACGCGATTTACTGTCAGAGCAGGAACATTGACTGGTAGCCCCCCTTGGATAGCGGCTTGGCGGGCGGGGTTCATTTTATTGCCAGCTTGAATCACATTGCCCATTACGACCGTGTCGATGTCACCGCCCGTCAGTTTTGAGCGCTCAAGCGTCGCGCGGATCGCCACCGCGCCGACATCGGCGGCTGGCATATCCTTTAGCGTGCCCCCATA
>JBARNC010000433.1:0-2063 GCA_049802775.1 Pseudolabrys sp.
GCTCACGCCGCAGAAAATCAAAGAGAAGACGTTGGCGGCCTTGGCCGCGCAGTTTGTCGGGATTGCGGCGGGACAGGCAGTCTTGGCCATTTTCGAAGATGCGCACTGGATCGATCCCACGTCGCGGGAACTCCTTGTGCAGATCATTGACCAAGTGGCCCATCTTCCAGTGCTGCTTATCATCACGGCACGCCCTGAATTCGTTCCGTCGTGGCCCGGCTATCCGCACATCACCACGCTTCCGTTAAACCGGCTCGACCGCAAGAGCGGAACAGCTCTGATCGCACATGCAGCCGGGGGCAAGCTGCTGCCGGACCAAGTCATCGCGGAAATCCTCGACCGCACAGATGGAATCCCCCTATTCGTCGAAGAATTGACGAAAACAATGATTGAAATCGGGCTGCTTCAGGAACAGCAAGGGGAATACGTCCTCGATCAGCCGCTTCCGTCCCTTGCCATTCCGACGACTCTGCAAGCTTCGTTGATGGCCCGGCTGGATCGACTGGCACCCGTCAGGGAAGTGGCGCAAATGGGTGCTGTAATCGGCCGTGAGTTCTCCTACGAGCTCGTCAGCGCGATTGCCGGAATGCCTGATGAACGATTGGAGGATGCTCTCGATCAACTTGCCCAGTCCGAGCTTGTATTCCGCCGCGGCGAAATCCCCCATGCCGTCTTTACTTTCAAACATGCGCTGGTACGGGACGCGGCTTACGCGAGTATTTTGAAAACTCGGCGCGCTCAAGTCCATGCGTCGATCGCCGACGTTCTCGAGCAGCACTTTGAGGAGATCACCAAAGCGCAGCCGGAGACGCTCGGCCTTCACCTAACCGAAGCGGGCTTGCCAGAAAGAGCGGCTCACTATTGGCTGCGGGCTGGGAAAGTCGCTGCGCTGCGGTCAGCGAATATCGAAGCAATCGCACACTTGCAGCGCGGATTGGACTGTGTTTCGCTGCTGCCGGAATCGGGGACGAGGGATCGTCTAGAGCTTGATTTTCAATTCGCTCTCGGGCCGTGCCTGATCGCCACGCAAGGGCCCGCTTCTGCTAAGGCCGTGGCGACATTCTCGCGTGCCCGCGAGCTATGCGAGCGGCTTGGCGATCCACCGGAATACTTGAGCGTCCTGTTTTGGACGACAACCGCAAGCGTTATTCGCGGCGAGCTTCCGAAGGCGCACGAACAAATCATCCCCCTTATACGGCTGGCGCAAGCGCGGGAGGACAGGCCGGCAATGCTAAATGCAATGCGCGGCTACGGCATGATCCTTCTGTTCATGGGCCGGATTGTCGAGGCCCGGGACGCGCTCCAACGAGCTGTGGAAGCGTTCGATGCAAGCTCCGACGCCGATCAACTAGCGGCCCGCGCGGCAGGGCAGGATGCTGGCGTGGCGAACTTGGCCTTGACGTCCTGGACACAGTGGATTCTGGGCCAAGTTGACGAGGCCGCCCAGAGCATCACCTCTGCGCTCCATCGCGCCGAGTTGGTTCACGATCCACATACGCAAGCTTATGCCACCTATTATGCCTCCGTGCTTCATGCCCTTCGAGGCGAGCCGGCGATTGGTCGCGCCCACGCGGAGCGCTGTCACGCTTTGTCGAAAGAACACGGGTTCCGGCAGTGGCTTGGCTTATCGGGAGCAGTGCGCGCGATTTGCGCAGCGGCGATGGATCCCGATGGTGCACTGGATGAAGCCGTCGAGATCTTCAGCGAGTACCGCCGGACAGGATATCAGCTCGGCATAACCGCACTCGCCGTACTGCTCTGTGCGGAGCTCTTATCGAAAGATAAGGCCGATGTCGCACTGCAAATCATTGAACAAAGTCTGGCCGTCAGTAGCGGCAACAGTGAACGCATCTTCGAGGCTGAATTGTACCGGCTCAAGGCGCGGGCGCTGCTGGCAGGCGACCGCAGCGGGGCCGAGATAAAAAGGCTGCTCGAGCACGCCATCGACGTTGCGAGAGCTCAACAGGCGCGATCGCTCGAATTGCGCTCAGCCACTGATCTCGCAGTTCTGCACATGAGCATGGGCCGACGCGACTCCGCGCGCGAACTCCTTGGTCCTGTAG
>JBARNC010000434.1:0-4340 GCA_049802775.1 Pseudolabrys sp.
GTATTTACGGCGACGATCACATCAACTTTGAGCTCCACCAAATGATTAGCGAGCGCCGCAAGCCGTTGGCCGTATCCTTCTGCACTCCGGATCTCAAAGGCGATGTTTTGCCCTTCGACGTAACCGAGCTCGCGGAGCCCTTGCCGAAAAGCCTCAAGAAATCCGGGGGTGGGAGTTCCGGGGACAGAATGCCAATTCGGTAGAGTTTAACGGCCTCCTGCGCAAGCGCACCGAGCGGCCACGCGACCGCCGCGCCGCCAAGAAGCGTGATGAACGCGCGCCGTTGCATGCCCATTTGCGTACTCATCGAGCGCTATGAGTGACAATCCAATAGTAGCGCCGCGCTAACCGGCCCGTTCCCTGCGCGGATACCTCTTGCGCGGACACCTTTTCATCTGAATATTTGCACCGGTCGCGCAAAGAGCTTGTGAGCTAACTCACACAGCACTTTTTTGTTTCTTGGTGAAGAAGTTCGCCTAAGGTCAAAAGCGGACATACTGCGTTGGTCCGCTTTGGGTCATTAGCGGACATTCCGTGATGTCCGCACCATGTTCGCTTTACCCCCGAAAGCGGACATTGGTCAGGGCAATCCTCCGGATTAAGTCAACGCTGCCAGCCTACGACGATAAACTGATCGTGCTCAGAGGCCAGACCACTTTCCCTTAGCGCCGCAATCGTCTTCGCCGTGTGTTCAGGCCCTTTGTGATCGTCCCAGACAATAATCTTCCGAGAAACAGGGGCAGTCGCTTCTTCGACCTTCGATAAACGGGATTGTCTCGCGCGGATCATTTGCTTGCTCGTCTAGTCGTGAAAGACCCAGCCGAAGCGATCGGCGCCGGTGCGCAGGCACTCGGCGAGGTGTTTAACCGGCATTTCTCCGGTTCGCGAGCGTTTCAGGTTTGCGTCACGGATCCCGACGCGGGAGCCATCTACGGCGTGATGTGTGTTGCCCCTGCGATCATTTTCAGCTTGATGCGCGTCAACTTCGCTGAGACGTCGGCGCCGGTCAACTTTCTGCTGGGCGCCAAAGCCAGCGTCTATGAAGCAGTCTTCATGATGAATGGATTGCCACCGCCGGAACCGTTGTTGATCCACACGCTTTTGGAATGAAGATAGCCCTCAATCGCCTCAGCGCCGTTCTCACGTCCGAGTCCCGAAGCCTTGTAACCACCAAACGGCATCATGAAACTCACGGCTCGGTAGGTATTGACCCAGACAGTCCCCGCCTTGATACGACCGGCCATGGTGTGGGCGCATTTCAGGGACTGCGTCCAAACGCCCGCGCCAAGGCCGTACGCAATGTCGTTGGCGATCTGGATTGCCTCGTCTTGATCTTTGAATTTGATCACGGACAGCACCGGTCCAAATACCTCTTCCTGAGCAATGCGCATTTTGTTGCTGACGTCCGTGAAGATGGTCGGCTTGACGAAATACTTGCCGCCGCCGTCTTCCCTGGTTGCGGGGCCGCCGCCCAGAACGCATTTCGCACCCTCTCCCTTGGCAATTTCGATGTAGGAAAGGATCTTCTGGTATTGCGCGGGCGTGGTGACCGGACCGACCTGCGTATCGGACTTGCTCGGGTCGCCTAGTCTTGCGGTCTTGGCCATTGCGACCAGCTTCTCCACGAACTGATCATGGATGCTTTCTTGAAGAAGAAGCCGCGAGCCTGCGATGCAGGTCTGACCGGTCGCGGCAAAGATACCCGATACGGCGCCACTTACGGCATCATCCAGCACGCAATCGTCAAACACGATATTTGGTGATTTGCCGCCGAGTTCCAGCGACACTTTTTTGAAGGTTTTCGCAGCCAGTTCATTGACACGCGCGCCGGTCACCGAACCGCCTGTAAAAGCAACTTTGGCGACCTTCGGATGCGTCACCAAGGGTTCGCCGGTGACCGCGCCATAGCCCGTCACCACATTGACCACGCCAGGAGGCAAGCCAGACTCTTCGATGACGAGTTTCATGAACTCAAGCAGGGAGGCCGACGTGAACTCCGACGGCTTGATCACCACTGTGCATCCTGCCGCCAAAGCTGGCGCTAACTTCCAAGCGGTCAGCATCAGAGGCGAATTCCAAGGCGTAATAAACGCACATACGCCAACGGGCTCCTTCAAGATATAGTTAAAGTGATCGGGCCGATCGACCGGCACGACCGCACCCTGAATTTTGTCGGCGAGGCCGCCGTAGTAGTAAAACCATTCGGACATATATTTCGTCTGAGCCGCCATTTCCGAGATCAGCTTGCCGTTGTCGCGAACCTCGATTTGAGCGAGGCGCTCGGCATACTTATCGGTGAGCTCGGCGATTCGCCGCATTACTTTGCCGCGCGCTGTCGGTGTCATACGCGGCCAGGGACCAGTCTCAAACGCTCGCGCTGCCGCTTCGACCGCACGATTGACATCGGCAGTGTCGCACTCGGGAATCAGCGCCCAGGGCTCGCCGGTATATGGGTCATTGGATTGAAACGTCTTGCCGGATTTGGCATCAACCCATTTGCCGTCAATGTAAGCCTGATAAGTGACGAGCGCGGCAGGACGGTCCAGCATGGCTATTTTCCCACTTTGAGTGTTGCAAAATCGAATGACGTTTGGTCTGGCCCTAGATTGGACTATACAACCACCACCTCCAGGAACTCCTTTGGTCGAACGAACTAAACTGTCCGCCCGCCATCGACCGGCAGCACCACGCCGGTGATGTATGGTCTTTGCAAGCTTAACTCTCGCGCTGATGACCAATTCACTGACTGGCTGATCCTCGAAAGGCACGTCTCGCGATTGGAAAATGGGCCCGATAAGAGATTGCCGCGTTCGTCTATCGCGTACCAACCCTCCTTAACCGCTCGCAAGTCGGATTGAAGTTTCATTGATGAAATGGGGGTTAGAGTCGGCCATTGGTAGTTACCGCCCATGCTCCGATCACCAGAGGAAACTCTCGACATTGCGATGAGCCGACCCAGCACATCGAGCGCTCTTCGTTTTCTAACACATGATGTGATTAAGAAGACGTCGCTGCGCTGCGCGCGGTAGCTGGGACATATGCACGAGCAATCGAAATTGTAATACGTCCGAAATTTTTATTCGATTTTCCTGTCAGTGACGCTTACGTATTCGCGCAGTTATTTGATGCTTGTCTTTATTACTTCTTCATGGTGGTCGTCGTCGTCAGGTACGAAACCACGGCCACCGCACGTTGGGCATTGCTGTTCATCGTCCGTGCCTTTTTCAACGACACCATCACCGTTGCAGTCTGGACAGGTTTTCATGTGCGCCTCACGGGGATGCTATCCCAGCTCCGCGATTATATCCGCCGGTGCTTCGCTGATCCGCCTATTGCGGCGGAGTTCGCGAGTGGATTCGATCTGAGCAATTCTCTAAAGTGAAAAAGAGAAAGCAGGAGCATGTATGGAAAAGCTGGAAGTTACCCGCAATGCTCAAACCGACCAATTCTCGATTGTTCTTTCCAGAGGCAACGATACCATAAGATGCATGGTGACTGTCGAAGCAGGCCGAGCACGCTCCGACGAAGAGAAGCAACGCGCCGCTCTCTCAAGGGCCAAAGCGCTTGCTAAGGCTCTTGATGTTGCGATTGAGGATGCATGACGCACGCTGCATCTATACCGTGTTACATCGATCGGGAAGAGGAAGGGCCACGCCGAAAGAATCTATTCACGAAGGAGGACATCTAAAGAGCGGTCTTACTGAGACCCAGAGCTAGCCGCAGCTCTGCCGCCCGCTTTGTCGCGCCGTCTCATTGCCTCCCCCGAGGCTCAGGAGAGGTCAGGCTAGCATACTGGAAGGGCGGTTAGTCGACGATCTAACCACGCAATGTCCGCTTTGGGTCATTCGCGACCGAGCTGGTCAAGGCCGACGCTCGTACCTGTTCGCTGTTACTCCAACAGCGGACAAAGGCGGCTGCGGTCGGATTGTCCGCTTTGTGCCAATAGCGGACTCATGCACCACAGCAAATTGCATCGTTAGTCGATCAATCGTCGTTAAAAATGGGGGAGCGCATTGCACTTGACTGCTAGAAGACTGGGGCTTGCGCTAAAGAACTCAACATAATTTGAAAATAGCACTGCCGTGATGAGCGGGGCAGACTAGAGTTTCATCAGGCTGATTTGATCGACAAATTCATCTAAATGACGGACATGGTCGAGTAAGGCATCCATGTGCTGCTTGCCTATGTCACCGATTGATACCATGCCAACGAGGCGATGATTGTCGAGCACCGGCATATGGCGGAATTTTCCTGTCGTCATGCTTTTCAAAACGCTGGTGGTCGAATCGTTCACGTCGCAGGTAGAGACGTTGCGCGTCATCACCTCCGCGACCGAAAGC
>JBARNC010000435.1:0-2059 GCA_049802775.1 Pseudolabrys sp.
CGATTGCACCGCAAAATGTCCGCTAATGACCCAAAGCGGACATCAGACACTCAACGACCTAGGCCTAGCTAGTTTGATCTTTCTCAAAGCGCCCTGCCTTTTTGCCTGTAATTATTAAAATATGTGAGGTGGGCTATGACAATCTGGCTTAGGCAATTTTTGAAAAGGCGCTTTGTTTATAGCAGCCTAGAAAAGTTGGACCTATGCGAATTTGATTGCAGAATAGACGAATGCAAGCTTGAAAATCCGAAACAATGCAAAAGAAGAATTGCCTACCTTGAACAATTCTCGCGAATACCTCCACCCTTGCTGCAAGAGTAGCGCTTTCGCCAACGCAAAAATCGTTTCGCGCGAATTTAAAATTCGGCTTAATGAGGTTGTTGCTGACCAAAGGGCGAACTGAACGAAGGCGACTAGGCCGACATTGGAGTCAATTATGTCCATCCACGACCGCATTAGGCAGGCAGCGCAGGAAATAGCGGCGCGCATTCAGGAGCGCTCGTCTGATATCGAGCGCCGTCTTGCGGAGGCTAAGGAGCAAGTAGTTAAGTTAGAGGCGGAACGCGATGCGGCGCGGCTCGCTCCGCAGCGCCTTTCTGATTTTTCGATTCAAAGCGGGGGTAGTCATCTTTGTCCCCGCTGCGGGGTAGAAGAAGGCGGTCTGTCGCCCCTCCGGCATATCCCGAGCGATACGCGCGATGACCTTTACCGCTGCCCAGAGTGCGAATACGAACTCCTGATTCCCCATGTGTGATCGCGCCACTATCCCAAGGGCTACACGGTCACGGCTACTGGGGCCAAGCTGGTCTCGCCTTCGGACACGCGGCTTGCGCTAACTAATGTCCGCTTTTGGCACAAAGCGGACATGCGCTAGTGCACTGCAAATGTCCGCTTTCGGGGGTAAAGCGGACATCACTAAGGGATGCGGTCATGTCTGCTTTTGACCCGAAGCGGACATTATGCAGTTAAGCACTCTTTGCTGTGCTCAGACTGTTGATGTGCGGTTCCTCGTGCAAAACGACATTCAGCAATGAGCTGTGGATTTCGATCTGGCCGTTGTAAGCAATCAAACCCAATTTTCGAAATTTGTTCATAAAAAAGCTCACGCGGGAGCGCGTCGTACCGATCATCTCCGCGAGCGTCTCTTGGCTGACCTTGGCGATGATCGGCTCGGGCTGACCTTCCTTACCAAAATTAGCCAGTAAAAGAAGGGCCCGTGCCAAGCGCTTCTCGCTTGAATTGAACAGTTGGTCGACCAAGTCCGCTTCAACCCGGATAGTGCGCGCCAAGAGATGCGAGACGAACAACTCGGAAAAGGCTGGCTCCTCATGGAGGACGCGGATCATAGTCGCTTTCTCCAGCCGCATGATCTCACAATCCGTCATTGCCGTTGCGGTCGCTAAGCGCAACCGCTGCCCAGTCAGGCATCCCTCTCCGCAGAATTCATCCGACCCAAGGACTGCGACGACAGCTTCTTTGCCCTGCTCTGAGACAACGGTGATTTTCACCTTGCCTTTTTTGATATAGAAGACCGCATCCGCAGAACTGCTCTGCGAGAAGACCGTTTGGTTCTTGCGATATTTGCAGATGCTCCGGCCGCCATTCACGGTGGCGAGAAATACTTTCGGGTCAAACGAGACTTTTTTCTCTTGGTTTGTCATGACCGGTGCGCTCTGCAACGCCCACGCCCATAATAGAACGATAAGCCACCTGTTGCAGCCACATTTGGGATAAATCAAAGGTTTGGTCGGTCCAACCCAAATGATCCTCGGTGTCCTAAATGCCCAAAACGAGTCATAAATGGACTAGTGGCCGGTATTAAATTGCCAGTGGCCTAAATTTGATTGAACGTCCAACAGTTTAGTCGGCAAGTTAGCGCGCCGTCCAAAGGTGGTCTGTTTTGATCAGACAGTTCCCCATCAAAGGAACAGCCTTAAGCATCACCGAATCAGCTTTGGGCCTCTTGACTGAAAGACGCTTTCGCGCTCCCGCTCATGCTTTTCGGGAGACTCCTATGACTATCATTCCGATCCAAAACGTTTGGTTCGACGACGCCGCG
>JBARNC010000436.1:0-2417 GCA_049802775.1 Pseudolabrys sp.
CATCGGTCAACCGGCACGGCTCGCGTAAAGGGAATTTCCGCAGGCCCCATATTCGAGTAGTGGTCCAAGAGCGCCGCAATCTACGCATCAGAAATGAAGGCAAACAAAGAGAGCCTGATTTCCGGCGTATCGGGCGTAGGGCAAAGAGAAGATTAAAGTTTGGCAATCTTGAACCTTGCAATTTTGTTGCTTGCTCGAGTTAACAACACGAATGCTACGATACTTTAATATTGCTGCGGCGAACCCGGGCCTCACACGCCGCGTTTCATTAGACATGATGTTGAGCGGAGTTCCGCCATGGGTATGCATCTGGTACCGGTCCGTCGCGATTCGACAGATGAACTTCATCCCAGGATCTATGCTGCATTGATTGGCCTGACGATCTGGTTGGTGCTCTCGGTGTGGGTGCTGTTCAGCCGAGGCAGTTATGTAGGATTGAGCGATTCAATTATCACGCTGTTCTTTGCCGTCTTTGTCGGCATTCCAGTCATGTTATGGCTGTCGTGGCGACACAATGCCGAACCGCAGGATCAGAACCGAGAAGCGGCCCCGTTCGGCGAATGGGCAGCTGATTCGTTCGCGACCTGGACCGGCCGCATCAGCGGCCGAGAAGCATCGATTCAGATCTTGTTGCCAATCGCAGCCGTAGCCATCGGCATGACGATCTTTGGTCTCGTGTTCGTCCTTGTGGTGCCGATTGTGAACTCGTGAACACGCACTGGCGCTTCTATAAAGCGCTCTAGCTCAAGCGCTGTCACAGCCGGTGTGCGAACACTGTCTAGCAGGGCGAACAGTTGCTGGCTCACTATAAAAGCGCGGCTGTTTCTATTTCGACTTTTGTCTGACCCACAAAAATGTCTTAGTTCCCACGCGTCTTGGTAAATAGGCGAACACTACGGAACAAACCACGGGCGCATCACGTTGGCCCGGCGAGTCTATCGTCACCAAATACGAACTCACAAAAATGCGATGGACGGGGGAGAGAAAACGCGAGGGCGGGCTCCAGTACCAACAATAACGGAGAACGCAATGAAGAAAACTCTAAGTCTCGCGACCCTCCCGCGACCAATGGTGCGATGAGGCACAGGCCTCGATGCCCACCAGGCACGGTGGCAACTTCTGAAAAAACGCGAAAACATAACGCCGCTTCAACTGACGGCGGATCACCACTTGGCCAGCGGCATCAACGCCATGCACCTGAAAGACCGACTTGGCGATGTCGAGGCCGACTGTCGTAACCACTTGCATGCTGGGCTCCTCTGAATCCTGGTTGCATCAACAGCAACCATACTCATGGCACTCACGTGCCGGTGGGGGAGCCGTCCACAGCATCAGTAGCGGACTCATGCACCTCAGCAAAAATGGGCTCGTTACTCGATTTCGTCTACCGACCACGCTTTTCCTGCGGCAGACATCTAAGTGATCATCGGGGACTCGTGTTGATCGCGCAGGTCAACGACGGCCGAAGATAAGGTCCCAGAACGTCCAGTCAAACTTGTAGCTGAGCGCTCCGCGCACAATGTCGCCGGAAACTTTGTTTGACGCCCCAACCAATGCAACGGGTGTCCTCGGGTCGACCACACTGTAGTTCAAATCGCCGAGATCGTAGTGCAGATATTCCGCCCGCAATAACCAGTGGCCCATTGCATATTCCAGTCCGCCGCCAGCTTCCCAACCCCACAAAGTCTTCGACTCACTGCCAGCCAAACAACTCCCGACCGGGCATCCGGCCTGCGCTATAAATGTATTCGCGGTCGCGCGGCCACTGGCGAGACCACCGGTCCCGTAAAGCAGAAGATTATCGGTTAGGAGATAGCCTACTCGCCCACGCGTCGTGCTGAGCCAATCAAGCTTTTGTTCGCCAGAACTCGTTGTCGCGATGCCGCCGGGAGCTGTAACGACCGTTTGCGAAGCCTTGATATCGCTAAAGGAGAAATCCGAATCCCACCCAAGCACGAAGCGGTTGAATTGCCAGTTGGTGCCGTACTGAATGCCACCCAAAACGCCGCGCGGATTGTCCGCGAGCGAGAGCGGCACAGTTCCCGTCGTTAAAGCGGTAACTGGCGTGAGGTCGATCGGGTCGCTGCCCCATGCGTAACCGAAATGGCCGCCGATATAACTGCCCGTCCAGCTGTAGGGGGCGGCTGCCGGCGGCGCGTAGGCCGGTGCCTTGGTTGGCAGATCGGCCGCGGAAGCCATCGACATGGCAGCAACTGTCGAAACGATTGCAATTAATCGTGTAGAAAAGCGACGCATTAGCCATCTCCAATTTAGCAATATCTACCAGATAACGGCGTCGACTAATCAGCCACTGCGGCAAATTCACCAAAATTAAAACCCGGCGTGGCAATTTGGTCACATGGAGCCTGGCCCCGTCGAGGACCAATTGCGCTTCCGCAAACCCAATGTCCGCTTTG
>JBARNC010000437.1:0-1993 GCA_049802775.1 Pseudolabrys sp.
TTCCGAAATTGACAACAAATGAAATCAAATCGGATCCCGAACGGAATCCGGTTAGGGGAAGCTTCCGGCCAGCCTCCAGTCCTGACGATGGAATATATACCCCGCTCAATAGGCTTCCTTGTTCGACCAGGTCGCAAGACCGCAGCGGTTGTTCCACCATTCGCCGCTGAAGTTGATGGGCTTTGTATCTTCGGCCAGCGCTCCGACGCAACTGATGAAGAGGGCTGCGACAACGCCTCCAACACGCATAGAGCCGGTTTGGGAATTGTTGGTAGAACTCTATAGAAAACAATGGAACGTTTGGCGCAGGGTTGGGAATGTAACGCATTGATATATTAGAAATGACAACTTCCGCCCCTGGGCACCATCAATGCATACACTTAGACGAACGCGATTATGCCGGTTAGACACCTTTGTCGCCGAGTTAGACACTTATGTTCTCTTTTTACTCCCCAGCGGATCGAATTTTTTGATGATGTCTTGCATCTTTTCTGCGGTGTCTGCCGTCTCAGAGTAATGGATGGCCATGGCCAACGTCCTCTGACCGAGCCCCCGGCGGACAGTGCAATTGACGGGAGAAATGTCCGCTAATGACCCGAAGCGGACATTGCATCTTCTTGGCTTGCATCGGGTCGCGACCCGGGGATCAAGGACGTGAGCCTTCAAGGATAAAATTCGGAGAACGCGTTGCAATCGTGCGAGTAAGGGTCAGTCCCGACGTCTTATAAAGCTCGCGAAACTGCCCTTCGGTGCGGCAGTGGCCACGCGTAACATTCATCATGTGAAGGTCAACCAACCTGTTGGGGTGCGGTACGGTTCCGTCAGGTAGCATAGGGTCGATGATTAGAATTTTGCCATCTCTCTTCATGACCGAAATACAGTTGCCTAGCACGTGGACGGCTTCGTCGTTGGTAAGGTCCATCATTACGCGTTTAATAATATAGACGTCGCCGCCCGGCGGAACTGAATGCATCATATCACCGCCTACGACCTCACAGCGCTCCGAAAATCGCGAAGTCTCCATTTTTGAGGCGGGCGTGACGACATTAGGAAGATCGAAAAGTACACCCCTCATAAGGGATATTGCGCCAACACCGCCGCGAGCGTGCCACCGTGGCCTCCGCCAACGTCAATAAGAGTTTGGACGTTCGAAAAATCATAATTTTCGATGATAGCAGCGTTGTGGAGTTGCGATTGTACCGTCATGAAACGATTGAAAATAGTAGCGATTTCTGAATGGCTGGCGAGATATTGCCAAAGCGGAATTCCGTGCACTTGATCGAAAGACGGCCGCCCTGTGCGAACACAATCGAGGCAGGAGCCCCACGCCGACCACATTGGCTGCGATATTTCGAACAGCGCTTTGTCACGAAGCGAGCCCTGTACATCGCTACGCAATGTCTCTCCAAGTGGAGTCAGCCCAAAACAGCCCGCAGCATCGCGCGTGAATACACCCATGCTAGCCAGAGTGCATAAAATGCGATTGAGCGATGGCGCGTGGCAGCCTGCCGCTAATGCTATTTGTTCGGTTGTCTCGTGCCCCTTTTTAATGAGATCGGCAATTCCAAGCGCAGCGACCACATGCAAACTTTGGGCAACGAAATGTCCTGCGAGCATAGTTTGCATTTGCTCAATTGGCTCGCTCGTATTTTCCTCATGCACAACGGACACAAACTCCTCCTTCGCGAAGGTCGCATCGACCTGCCATTATTCGGCATTCTTTACTATGGGCAAGCGCCTGATTTGACGTGTTTGCCAATCATGTCCGCTAATGACCCAAAGCGGACTTCGGGGCATCGCATAAGGTAAAGTCGCTCCTGCTACAAAAATCAGGCTCGGCTCAGCTTCACTACACTCTAATGGAAACATCAATGCGCCTTACAACTATCGGCATGGCCATCGCTTGTTTTATCACCACGAGCGCAATGGCAACCGACTACGAAGCTGGCTCACTAGCGATCAGCGGCCCGTGGTCGCGCGCTACCCCGAAAGG
>JBARNC010000438.1:0-4956 GCA_049802775.1 Pseudolabrys sp.
GATCAGGCTGGGACCATCGTGGAATGAACTGCCCGATGCGTTTCAAGTCCGGCAGCTTCGTACAATTCACTTCTTCACAAAGGCGCATTTGCTCTGGTCGAGCGGCTGCACCGCATCGTTTGCCGCGATGGTCCTCAGGACTTTGTAGTAATCCCACGCCACCTTCGACTCGTCCGGCTTCTTAACCTCGACGAGCAGCATGTCGTGAACCATACGGCCGTCTTCGCGCACGAAACCCTTGGCGAAGAAATCGTCCACCTTGATCTCGCGCATCTTCGCCGCCACGGCTTTGCCGTCGGCACTTCCAGCAGCCGCAATTGCCTTGAGATAATGCAGCACGGCCGAATAAGTACCGGCTTGCACCATGCCGGGCATGCGGCCCGTACGATCCAAGAAGCGCTTGGACCATGCGCGCGTCTGGTCGTTCAGGTCCCAATAAAATGCGGTTGTGAAGACTAAGCCGTTCGCGACAGGTAAGCCAAGCGCATGAACATCACTCAAGACGACCACCAGACCAACGAGCTTCTGTCCGCCGGCTGCGATGTGAAACTCGCTCGCCTGCTTTACCGAATTGATGGTATCGCCCCCAGCATTGGCGAGACCGATAATCTGCGCCTTGGACGCGGAAGCCTGGAGCAGGAATGAAGAGAAGTCCTGCGTGTTGAGCGGAACGCGCACTTCGCCAAGCACAGAGCCACCATTCTCTTTCACGACGCGAGAGAGATCGGCGGCCATCTGATGGCCGAATGCATAATCGGCCGTCAGGATGAACCAACTCTTGCCGCCTTGCGCCACGATCGCGCGCGCAGTCCCGACCGCCTGGGAGTAAGTATCAAACGCCCAATGAAATCCAGTGGGCGAGCAATCTTCGTTGGTCAACCGAGTCGTCGCCGGACCGACAGCCAGAGTGATTTTTCCGGTGTCGTTGGCGATTTTTTGAACCGCAAGCGCGACCGCGGAGTTCGTCAAATCGGCAATTGCGCCGACATTTTCGATATCGAACCAGCGACGCGCGATACCGGCAGCGACGTCCGGCTTGTTCTGGTGATCGCCAACCACGATCTCCACCGGCCGTCCGAGCACCTTCCCTCCAAAATCCTCGACTGCCATCTGCGCAGCGGTGACCGATGTCTTGCCGCCGAAATCGGCATAAGGGCCGGCCTGGTCGTTGAGAATGCCGATCCGAATTGCTGTCGGCGCTTGCGCTGAGGCCGGCGATTGCAACACGAAAGCCACACAAAAACATGCAGCCAGCGAAACAATACGCATAACATCCTCCCAGCAAGACGCGCTTATTAAGTTCCGATGGGCACGCGGATCCTTTAATTTGGTGATTATACCTGTGAAGGATTACCCCGCAAAGTTGCCAGCGTGTGGCTCATGGCGAACATCGAAGAGCTGCCGGCGAATGTCCGTTTCGGGGGTAAAGCGGACATGGCTTCCGCAGCGCAAAATGACCGCTTATGACCCAAAGCGGACATGCGCGAGCCGCGCCAAGTTGGTGTAGGCGTAGCAACTGGAGGTGGAAGCGGCCTCGTCGGGCACGTGGTCAGTAGCCAATAACCCAAGGCGGTGTGCGCATTCGTGTAATGTAGCCTCTTAGCGTTTCAATTTGGGGACATCGGCATGGTCGTAGCACGGACGCCATGGTGGACATGGATGTGGCCTGTATTGGCCGGGGTGATCCTGTTGATGACACCTTTTCTCGGCGGTGGAGGATTCATCGCCGTGGCTGCCGGGGTCGCTCTGTTAGCCACCGTGTTCGCGGCCGTGTACCACGCCGAGGTAGTTGCGCACCGCGTGGGCGAGCCATTTGGCACGCTTATCCTCGCCCTGGCCGTAACGACGATTGAGACGGCCCTGATTGTGTCGGTCATGGTTGCAGCTCCAGCCGAAAAAGCAGGACTGGCACGCGACACGGTTTTTGCCGCCGTCATGATTGTGTGCAATGGCATTGTCGGCTCCTGTCTGCTCTGGGGCGGCGTCCGTCATCACGAACAGGGATTTCAGGTCCAAGGAGCGAGCGCCGCGCTGGCCGTGCTCGCCGTGCTCACCGGCCTCACCCTGGTTCTTCCAAACTATGCAGCAAGCGAACTCGGCCCGCTGTACAGCACGCCGCAGCTCGTCTTCGCAGGGCTTGTGTCGCTGGTGCTCTACGGCTCGTTCGTTTTCATCCAGACCGTGCGGCACCGCGACTATTTCCTCCCGGTCCAAGGTGATGACAAGGAGGCGCACGCGCCTCCGCCCGCCGACAGAACAGCCGTTTTGAGCGCTGGTCTTCTTCTCGTCTCGCTTGTCGCCATTGTTGGTCTTGCCAAGATTCTGACTCCAACGGTGGAACTTGGAATCGCCTACGTTGACGTGCCGAAAGCCGTGGTGGGAGTCATCATCGCTGCGCTCGTGCTACTGCCCGAAGGTCTGGCGGCTGTCAGGGCGGCCCAAAGCAATCGATTACAAACCAGTTTGAACCTGGCATTGGGATCCGCACTCGCGACCATTGGCCTGACGATACCGGCGGTTGCCGCTGTTTCGATCGTGCTCGGGCAGCGCCTCGAACTTGGCCTGAACGAGAAAGATCAATTCCTGCTGGTACTAACGGTGCTTCTCGGCGTGATCACCTTGGGTACCGGCCGGACCACGGTGCTTCAGGGCATCGTACATTTGGTTCTCTTCGCCGTTTTTTTGTTCCTTGCAGTGGTGCCGTGAAGCATGGCGGGCCATCCCGACAAAGCAGCCGGGGAGCGCTGGTTTGCTTATCGGCGGTAGAGCGCCCGCACTGACGAGGTGATCGAATAAGTAGGAGAATGTCCGCTATTGGCACAAAGCGGACGCACCGCCTAGAGGCTGGTGGCATCGGCCCCGCGTGCGCTTCCATGTCTTTGGCAGTGCGCGGGGCTTCAATGCGGCAAGCAACATGATCGACGACGAGCCGCGAATTTTTCGCCGAGCACGGGTTTTCAATAAGCTGCGCCATACCGTTTAAGGACGGCCACACACCGCTTGCCGATTTCTTCCTGTGGCGCGGCGGCCAAGGTCGCCCCACACTTCCATAAAGCCGCAGCGCTTGCTTGTTGGGAGGCCATTCGCACAGTCGAATAGCCGCGTACTTGCACGGCATCAGGTCTTTTAGAGTGTTCTTCAGATCGAACGCGGTGTTAAGTCAGGTGCGGCACGAGTGGGTGGAAACCACTTGATCGAATGTCCGCGATTGGCACGACTCATCCTTCTGGGTTCCTTCGGAACAATAAATTCGGAACAGCTGTGACCGCTAGCGGGTTTCCTTCCTGCAAGACAACACAAAGCGTCCCGAACTAGGAGGATGCCATGACCGATCCACGTTTTACGGATGATACGCGTTTCTATGACCCGGTGGTCCGCCCGGACGAGAACGTCGGCGGCATGTGGAGTTGGGTTGCCGGTATCTCGCTGCTGCTGCTGATGGGTTTCATTATCTTTGCCGGCTGGAAGAACTACAGCAACACTGCAAGCAGCGGTTCCTCACCGCCTGCCATATCCAGCCGTATGGCGACCCCGCCGAGCACCACGGGCTCCGGCTCGTCATCGCCGCAGCCGATCACCCCGGCGCCATCGAAGAGCGGTACGCAGTAACGCGCCAATTGTTTTACGAAACACCGGTCCCGGCGCCCTTGCGGCGCCGGGGGGGCAACAGCTAGGCCGCAACGTGGTTAGGCAACATCATCCGGTGATGCGGCTGATGCCCTTGGTCGAATAGGGAGGGCGATCATCGCTGCTTTTGCGATGCCGACGATAAGCGGTTCACACGGCGTGAAGTCAGCGCGCACAGGACTGTCTAAAGTGTAAGCTTATTGGCCTTGCAGGAGGCGACGCAATGAAAATCGATGGAGGGTGTCACTGCGGCTACATCGCGTATGAAGCAGAGGCCGATCCTGCAAAAGCTATGATCTGCCACTGTACCGACTGTCAAACTTTATCGGGTTCGGCGTTTCGTACCGTTCTTCCGATGCAAGAGGGTTCTTTCAAGCTTCGGTCTGGCGAATTGAAAATATATGTAAAGACGGCCGAAAGTGGCACCGCCCGGCCACAATCATTTTGTCCGAATTGCGGAACACCAATCTATTCCACGACAGTTGGAAAAGACCCGAAAGTGTACATCCTTCGTCTGGGCACCGTTCGTCAACGCGACCAATTTACCCCAAAATTGCAATATTGGTCTCGTTCAGCACAGCATTGGGTCAACGATATCGGCTCGATACGGCGGATCGAAAAACAACCCGCTTTCACCCCCAGCGGCGCTGTTGGCGACAAATCTTGAAGGTCCGCTATTGGCACTTAGCGGACATGTCGGCTGCCGCTCGGAATGTTCGCTTTCGGGGGTAAAGCGGACATTGCGATGACCCAAAGCGGACATCGGGCGGACAGCGTCCACTTGAGAGCCGAGGACTCATGTCGCTGCTCGCGCTAGGCGCTCAGTGAAAAGCCCCAAATCGCGAGCAGCGCAGAAACGACAAGGCCGACCCACGAAACAGTCATGGACACGGAATGGGGTCCAATCTGCACGGTCCACCCTTTAAAAATCCTCCAGCCGTGTAAGATCGCTACTAACGCGAAGATGAGTGCCGTAATTAATGCGTAAGGCATCTTACCCCCCTCATAACTGAGTTGGCTAAGCGACCTTAACTCAGCTGCGCCGTGATCGCATCAACGTGATCGAAATGTAAAGCGGACATCGCTCCCGCATCGCGAAATGTCTGCTTTTGACCCAAAGCGGACTTCGGGGCATCGCATAAGGTAAAGTCGCCTCTGCTAGAAAAATCAGGCTCGGCTCAGTTTCACTACTCTAATGGAAGCATCAATGCGCCTTACAACTATCGGCATGGCCATCGCTTGTTTTATCACCACGAGCGCAATGGCAACCGACTACGAAGCTGGCTCACTAGCGATCAGCGGCCCGTGGTCGCGCGCTACCCCGAAAGG
>JBARNC010000439.1:0-2427 GCA_049802775.1 Pseudolabrys sp.
GAAGCACCATGATGCGCTCGAATTTCCGGATGGGCGCATTGTTCTGCTGACACGACTAAGTGAGGGTCAGGAGGCAACGGTGCTTCAGTTGCCCGCGCAGCCAACGACCGTGGCCGAAGCAGATGCCCAGAGGCGCATCGCCACAGTGGGCTGATTGTTTCGAGACACATCGCGATCTGTAGGCTGCCTTGCGAAGCGGCCTACTTTTTTCACGCGCAAATGTCCGCTATTAGCAGACACGAGCGGCGGGCCTTGCGAATGTCCGCTATTGGACCAAAACGGACATGCCGACCGTAGCCGCAAATGTCCGCTTTCGGAGGCAAAGCGGACATGGCTTCCGCATTGCAGAAATGTCCGCTAATGACCCAAAGCGGACATTGGAGCTGATTAGCGGTTGAGGCCGGTTGCGTGCCATTTCTCACAAACCGGCCTGAGCTTCATTTTGCCGCTTCACCCGCGAGTGGGTTCGGCGGCCTGCGACGACTAACGATGCCTGTTTTGCCATCTTGGATGAGCCGATGCGCCATTTCGGCACTGAGGATCCCACCGAGAATTAATATGGTACTGAGAAATGGCAAGTCGTGCGGGTCGAGCACCTTCATCACCAACGCTCCGACCGCACCGGACGCCGATACGGCGAAGTAAATTGCCGCGGCATTGAGCGCGATCAGGATTGGAGCAAGCGTCGGAGCAATGCCGACCAACCTGTGCTGTTGCGAAACAACAAGGCCCCAGCCGCACATCCCCCATATGCAGAGCGCGGTGATGGCGGTGGCAAAGTTTGCGCTGCTCCAGTGGATGAGAGCGAAGTCGAGCGCGGTAATCAAGATCGCCAGGTTGATAATTCGACGATTTCCGAAGCGATCGGTCAGACTGCCTGCGCCCAGAATTCCAACCGTTGCCCCGATGCCCCAGCTCGACAGCAATGCTGCCAGAAGCCCCCCGTCACCACCGGTCGCACGATCAAAGACGACGCTGATATAAGTATAGATCAGAAAGATACCGAACATGGTGAGTAGGGTCGTCGCCAGAGTTGCGGCCACGCGGGCGTCGCCCAACGGTGCCAGTCGGTCTCGCAGCCGCAGCGGCGACGATGTCGGAGCGCCCGGAAGCACCGTGAGCACGCCCACGGAAGCAAGCGTCCCAAGGCCAGCGACAAACCACATCGTCATGCGCCAGTCACCGAAGCTGCCGACTAGCGTCCCGATCGGCGCGCCCAGGGCCGTTGCGCCGCTCAAGCCTGCCAGGACGATGGCGAGCGCGCGGCCGCGCCACTCGGGTGCGACCATAGCCGCCGCTGCCGCGCCGGCCGACGGGGTGACCATTGCGCCTCCGAGCCCGGCCACGGCACGACTCACGAGACCGAGGTCGTATGTCTGTTGAGTGGCGGTTAGGATGTTGCCAGCCACGAACACAATGAGGCCAACGATGAGGACGCGCCTGCGCGACCAGTTTGCCGTTAGTGTCGCCATGATCGGGGTGGAGAGCGCATAGGCGAAGGAATAAACAGTGACGAACTGACCGGCTGCAGCGACGCTCACATCGAAGGACCCGGCGACGTGAGGGAGAATTCCGGCCACCACATAGTTGTCGGTGCCTATCGCAAACGTTCCCAACGCCAGTATGAGCAGACGATAGTCCAATTTTGCCTCCTGCATATTCGCATGATGTAACAATAATGGTTACATTACTGGCCAAAAAAACCCTGTGCGTTCCGCTCCCTCGTAACCGGCCTTTTGCCTGGTCGGCTCAGCCGATCGTTTCTGCGAGGACTTGGTGGACAGTTGTTTGCGATAGTTGCCGTCTGAGCTGCTTCTCCAACCCCCCGTACACCTTCCTTAGTGTCGGTTGGATGTTCCGTCCGATCGGACATTTCTGGTTCGGGATCGAAGCATGGAGACCGAACAATTGTTCCTCTTCGACGGCCTTATAGACGTCGAGCAAAGTAATCGCATCCGGCCGCCTTGCAAGCGTCCATCCCGCGTTCGCTCCCCGGCGGCTTCTGACCAGACCACCCTTTTGCAGCAGGCCGAGCATGCGGCGGATAACCACCGGGTTGGTGTTGACGCTGGATGCGATTTGGTCCGACGTCACGGGGTCCCGTCGTTTCCTCTCCGCTAAGATCAGATAGGACAGAACATGGATCGCTACCGTCATCCGGCTATTCGCACTCATCAATCTTCCCCTCGATGTAACAAATATAGTTACATTGCAGCCGTGTCAAGAGACCGATCGAACTGAACCTTTGTAAGATATACGGGCTGGGCTACGCGCTTTCCTTGCGTCCAGAAGATGTCCTTCACGGTCACTCCAAACGTTTTCGCCATTTGTTTGAACGCTTCTGCCCGCTTCGGGGAGTCTTTAGCGGTTTTGGCACCTTGATCGGTAAACTTGGCAAGCACGACGTAGGTTACCATCGTTGCTCTC
>JBARNC010000440.1:0-3252 GCA_049802775.1 Pseudolabrys sp.
TATCGTCGCGGCGATAGGTTTTTCAGCGGACTGCTAGTGCCGTGCATTGGACCTCATTGCACCTGTTCCGTCGTCCCGACGAAACTCTGTGTCATAATTCATAATTTCGCTCATCAGCCGTTCGATCAATTGCTGACGGATCGCACCGTCCTGGCTCCAAGTTAGTTCTGCCATCGTCTTTGCAATTGCGGTAATCACTTCATTAGTATCGATTGTGTCCGACTCGCCGGTGTTTGCGGGATACTCAGCAAAAAAATCATCAATCAGTTCGACTATCATACAGTGAAGGCACGGTCGTTCCTGGTCGTCTCGCTCTTCTGACATGAATGCCCTCTCCTTTTCAGCACAAATGTAGGCACCCGCTTGGATATTGCCACGCCCGCGACCAGTGCAGACGACGCGATAGTCTGTAATGCCTGCGATTGAGCGCGCCGCTCAATAAGCGGGCTGGAAGCAGCCTGTTTAGCCGGCGCCATACAATTGGAGTGGCATGAGCATGTCTGCGCATCGCATGTCGCTCTGGGAATCAGGTCACTTAAAGAATTTGTTCCAAGGTCTGATCGCAGCATCATTAGGCGACAAAATGCCCGAGTGCATCGAGTGCTGTATCGATGTCATCCGGCGTATGATCGGCACTGATCTGGAAGCGAATTTCCTCATCGCCCTTCGGCACCACGGGGTAGTTCAAACCGGTGGCGAGGATGGAGTTGCGGCGCAAATGGGCCACCAGCGCCGTGGTGCGTGCCGTGTCGCGCAGCAGCAAAGGCACGACCGGGTGCTCGCCGGGCAGGGTCTCGAAGCCGAGCCTGATGAGCCCCACCTTGAAGCGCGCGATCATCAGGCGAAGATGCCGGAGCAGGGCTGTTCCGGACGGGCTGTCCACGGCATCGATCGCCTTAAGCGCAGCAGCCGCTTCCGCTGGCGTGATCGGGTTGGAATAGATGTAGAATGGAGAGGTTTCGCGCAAATACCGGATGATGGTGTCATCCCCCACGACATAGCCGCCGTTGACGCCGAACGCCTTGCCCAGCGTTGCCACTAGCAGGTCGGCCGGGAGCGCATTGGTGTACTCCTCGGTGCCGCGCCCCGTCGCGCCGAAGGCACCGACCCCGTGCGAGTCGTCGACCACCAAGATAACATTTTCCGCGAAGCTGGCGTCGTAGGAACGCACCAGCGTCATGATGCGGTCGAGCGGCGCATGATCGCCGCGCATGCTGAAGACGCCGTCGGTCACGACGATCGCTCGGCTGCATGTCTTCGCCGCGAACCCAAGGGCTCGCTCGAGCTCGCTCATGTCGAGATGTTTGTAGATGTACTTCTCGGCTGGTCGAGCAAGCGCGATAGCATTGATGATGCAGTTGTGATTGAGTTCATCGCTGATCACCGCCGTCTTGTCGGTTACGAGGGGCGCGATGAGGCCCATCATTGTGGCATAGGCCGACGAGTACAGCATGGCGCCCGGGCGGCGGTGGAAGGCAGCGAGACGCCGCTCCAACGTGACATGCGGCGACCAGGTTCCGCTGATGAAGCGGACCGCGCCGGGGCCAGTGCCATAGGCGGTGGCCGCCCTCTCCTCGGCCTCGATGATTTCGGAGCGCAGCGCTATGCCGAGATAGCTGTTGGAATTCATGCGCAGGAATGGGGTGTCTCCCTCACCTTCAATGAGATAGCGCGGGCCGTAGACGCCACGCCCCGGCACGACGCCGCAGATCACGCTTTCCCTGCCCTTGAGACGTCCGCTCTGCGCCATTTCGTCAAGCCGAGCGGCCAGAACACGCATCAATCCGTGGGTCGGCATGGTTGTTTCGCTTTTATGCGCCGATCTTTCGCGCATTGATCCTTGCGCCCAGCCACTCGCGCATGTCGGCCACGCCGCGAGATCGTACCACGGTGAGAAATTCCAATCCTGCCTTGCAACGCTCGCATCGAGCGAGTGCGGCCAGGTATCCGCATTCGCATTCGAGACAATAACGCGGCAAGCGCATGCAATAAAGATTCAATGGTGCGCTGAATAACGACTCATTATTGCGCTGAATTAACTCCACAACTGGTCACATTCAAAGGATTGGCGGGCGCAGTCTAGTCGCATGCTGTAGCGCTATATTAACCATGCAACGCTTTCCGTAGCGGAGGCCATTCTGCTTAATGAGCATTTAATAGCTTTGCCGCAAGAAAATGACGAGTCGCTATTTAGAAGCACAGATTTACATGAGACTGCTTTTTATCAGTGCGCTAGCCGCGACTTTAATAGGGTGTACCTGTTTTGCTCCGCAGCAGGCGCAGCAAGCGTCGTTGACGGGGTGCACGGAAACGAATGGGTTTGCATGTTCCGACGGGGCCGCTGGCACGCCGCAGATTGCTGCGAAGAAAGAGAACCCTCGACACCGCAGGAAGACTAATATGCACACCAAAAATGCGAAGTCCAACATCGTGCCGAAGATGGATACTTCATCATCCGTTCAACCAGATGATAAGTCCAACACTGTAGAGGCCAAATCCACCATCGCAGCGAAGACGGAGACTCCGCAATCCTCTCAGCTCGATGACAACTCCGACCCAGTGATAAAAAAAGCAAAGGCAACCATCGCAGCAAAGATGGAGAACCCGGCATCTGTTGAGTTTGTCGAGATGAAGCGGGCCGACAGGAAAGATGCGCTCGGCAAGTCTATCGACACCATTTGCGGCTACGTCAGCGGGAAAAACGCGTCAGGCGGAGAAACCGGAAACAGGCCATTTCTCTATCTCGTCCAAGAAGACGAGGCGTACATCGGTGGTTTTATGGCTACGACCGCGTACCGGCACCTCAATATCTGCAATTGGGAAACGGGTTATGTACACTAAGCCGAAATCCAGGCGTTTATCCCCACATCGGCTGGCGACAGTTTAATTAGAACAAGTGTGATGAATTCTTTGTTATTTTTTTGATTTGATGACGGAAAGAGCGGAGAGAGAAAGAAAAATTTCAGCGGGACCCCTAATCAATTAGCGGGGCCTATCCGGTTTGCTCCGGACCCGTTTGCGACATTGATCGGCGTGTGCGGCTGGCGCGCCATGCAGAACGCCTCGACCGCATCAGTGACGGCGGTGCTTATCAGCGCTTGACGCTCGACTGATCCCATCCGCAACTCCTCCTCGCGGTTGATGATCGAACCCGCTTCGAGCAAGACTGCAGGCATGTCGGTGTCTCGGAGCACGATCAGCTCGTCGTAGCGATAGACGCCCGCTTGCGCGTCGACCAGCAGCCGCTGGCGA
>JBARNC010000441.1:0-3198 GCA_049802775.1 Pseudolabrys sp.
GTCTGTGGTTGGCGGCTGCGTCTTTGCGGGGGTAACGATGATCTGCGTCGCGCAATTTTTTCGCTCAAAATTCCCGCCGCCAAGCCGGCCGCCTGGCAATTAAAACTGGAGAACCAAATTAGCTCCAAATTAGCTTCTGTCGCAAACACATCATCGCATGGCGCGGCGCAAGCGCAATGATTTGATCGCGCCGGCCGTCTCATTGCGAATGCTCGACCACATCGGTGGCCAAGTAGCGCGGGCGACGTGTCCCAGTTTTAAATTTCTGCAATGTCTTCCACTGCAAGGCCCATAACGGAGGAACCGATGCCAGCATACTATATCGCCGAACACATCATCACCGATCCGACAAAATTCGAGGAATATCGAGTTAAGGTCGGCCCGATGATCGCCAAGCACGGCGGACGCTATCTAACCAAAGGCGGAAGCCATAAAATGCCCGAAGGTGGTCATTGGAAACCAGAACGGGTCGTCATCATCGAGTTCCCAGATATGGGCAATCTCAATGCTTGGTATAACTCCGCCGAATATCAGCCGCTCTTTGCGCTACGCAAGGAATCCACGAGCGATCTAGATATGGTGATCATTCTTGAAGGCGTGTAGACGCAGGGCAAAATTCAACCTGACTCGCGCGAGGTCCGCTTGGGTCATTCGCGACCTAACTGGGTCAAGACCGACGCTCGTGTTTGTCCGCTGTTACTCCAATAGCGGACAAAGGCGGGTGCGGTCGGATTGTCCGCTAAGTGCCAGAAGCGCTCGGAACGATCCATCCACAGCCCTGCCAACTTGGCCTTGGCCGTCAATGCGGCGACCGCAGCCGCAGCGCTGAACCTGTTGAGCCGCGCGCGTCAAGGTCGGGCGTTGGGTCAATTCGCCAGCAGGACGGGCAAAGCAGCATTTTCCAAAACGTGTTGGGTTGCCCCGCCGAATATCATCTGTCTCAATCGGCTCTGCGTGTAGGCGCCCTTGATCAGAAGGTCACAGCCCAATGATTGTGCTGTCGCCAGGATCGCCTCGCCGGTACTTCTGCCGTCAAGCTCAACTCGCAGCGGCTCCGCGACAATCCCATTGCGCTGCAGGTATCGGATCAATTGCTCAGCCGAGGGTCCTGGAACTCCAGTTCCGCCGATGACCGTCAGGACCGTAACGCGGTTAGCCTTTTGAAGAAGCGGCATTGCAAGCGCATTGGCTCGTGCCTGCTCTGTGCTGCAGTTCCATGCGATCAAGACGTTGGTGGCGATCTGGCGTGGTGGCAACGGTGGACAAAGGAGTATCGGCCGACCACTCTCGAACAGGCAGGATTCGACCGCTCTTTTGTATAAGCCGCTCGAATTTAGATCGGGCCGTCTCATCACGATCACGTCGAAAACGCGGCCGTAGCTGCCGACGAAGCTGTCGCTCTCGGGCACATTGTCCAACCAGCCGAATGACAGTGAAACAGTTGACGCGGTTGAGCGCGGCACATCATGTTTCTGCATGAAGGATTCAAATACATGCCGCGCTATCTTCACTTGTTCTGCGATGTCGTGCTCATACCTTTCTACTGGAATGCCGCCCATCACGTCGGCTGCCATAAACTCGGTGATCACCCAGGGCAGCACGAATCCTTCGATGTAACTGTCGTACCGTCGAGCCAATAGCAGCGCGGTTTCCAGCACTGATTGCATCGCGTCATGCTTTTCCGTCGGAACCAAAATCGTCTTCATGCTCATCGTCGCCTCCCCTCAATTTTGCTCTGAGCTGGCGTCGCAACGAATAGCTAACAAAACAACAGCGTAATCAACTCATGTTTCTTGCGACGCCATCAGCATCAATCGATTGCACGGTCTGCGCGAAGGAATGTCAGGGGCGGAACCGTGAGGCCGAGCGCGCTCGCAGTCTTGAGATTGATAACAAGAGAAAAGCGTGTGGGCTGCTCGACCGGAATATCGCTAGGCTTTGCTCCTTTCAAAACCTTATCGACGAGCGTCGTTACTTGCCGAAAAGCACCGCGCAAGCTGGGCCCGTACGCGATCAGACCGCCCTCTTCCGCCGTTTCCGGCCATTGATATATTGCCGGCAGACCAAGCTTTGCTGCGAGCCCGATGATGTGCCCACGCAGCGCAAACAATAGCGCGGACGACAGCACGTTGACGCCGGAGGCCCCGTGGTCTTGGGCTTCGCGCAACGCCCGTTCTATTTGTTCCGGTGTACCAACGACCGCCTCGCGCAGCGTAAGCCCGAGCGATGCTGCGGTCACATCAAGTGCAGGCCGGGACTCGCGATGTGTGGTCGGATCCGCAAGCAGAAGTACGGTGCTGCGCGCTGGCAGAAGCTCGGCCAGGATCTCCAGACGTTTGGCGTCGAGTTCGGTACCCATGACACTTACACCGGTGATGTTGCCGCCGGGGCGCCGCATGTCGGTGACGAGTTTCGCCCGCACCAGGTCTTCTGACATGGACACGACCGGAATAGTGGTGGTCGCGGCTTTAACGGCAAGGCCCGTGGCGTCGCCGAAAGTTGCAATTACGGACGGCCGCTGCGCAACCAGTCCAGCTGCAAGTGCAGGCAGGCGGTCTGCTTTGCCGTCGGCATAACGGACATCGAAGGTAATGTTACGGCCCTCGACATAGCCGAGCGCTTGCATGTAGGCGCGCAGCGGCTCCGTGAAGGTTCGACCGGACTCACGCGAAAAAACGAGAAGAATGCCGAAAACTGGCAGGGCCGGCTGCTGCGCCCGCGCCGTGAGCGGCCATGTAGCCGCACCGCCGAGAAGCGTGATGAACTGGCGTCGTTGCATGTGCCCTCCGGCGAGGACCACGCCTTATGCAATAGCGATAGCCTAGCACTTTGCCACCCTCGATGTCCGCTTTGGGTCGAAAGCGGACACGGGACCAACCAAGCTCAATGTCCGCTTTACCCCCAATAGCGGACATTCGGCGTTGCGGTTGGCACGGCAGAAAAGTGCCATAATCATCGCCGCGGCCAGGCAAAGCTGAGCTCGTGACCATCGGGATCGGTCAGGTGGAAGAACCGCTCGCCCCATTCGGCGTCGCGCGGCGTCGTATCTGGGCGATAGCCGGCCGAGACTACTCTCGCATGGAGGGCGTCAACGTCGGAGTGGTAGAAGATCACGCGTCCCCACCAGGACCACTTGCGCTCGGCAGGTTGCGCGATGAGATTGAGATAGCTGGTTCCCGCCCGAAAGCCCGTGAATGC
>JBARNC010000442.1:0-3272 GCA_049802775.1 Pseudolabrys sp.
CATCCGATGGGGCGCAAGCTTGGGCTTGTTTGCGTTCGCGCTTCTGATTGCGCCGGTTCCTTGGCGACGACTGTGGGCGCGAGCACCACATTAGGTGTACCAGGTCCGCTTTGGGTCATAAGCGGACATTTTGCAGGGTAATCGGCATGTCCGCTTTACCCCCATAGCGGACATTCGCAGTGCAAAAACAAATGTCCGCTTTGTGCCAAAAGCCGACATTAGCAAGTGCGCTCACACGCCCTTGGCCGAGCGCCCAAGAGTTAGTCAGTGCGGAGGTGTTTGGTTGCCTCGTAACGTGCGTTTGCTTCTTCGAACACACGCCGAGTCCGCTCGCCATCCGACCGATGCTCCTCAAGCGTCATAGAGTCCCACTCGCTTCGTTCAGCGGCGAAAAAATCGCCGCCGTAGATGTGTATGGCGCCTGTAAGCCTATCGATCGGATTGATAACGGAATGGATGATGTCAGAGCCCAGCGGCTCAGCGTCCATCGCGCATAGAGCCTTCGCGCCGGCGGCCTCGATTTTGTTTGGCGTTCCTTTCACGCGCCGCCAAAACACATTATCCTCCCGGCCCGTGTAAATGCCGATGACGGCCCACATTCGATGATTGTGAGGCATGACCATCATTCCCGGCGCCCAAACCGCGTTGATGATGGTGAGCGCATCCGAATGAAAGAGTTTTTGGATTTCAGCGCGCTTTGGCTCCCCCAATCCTTTGAGGACTGCCGCCGGGTCGGACACCGTGCTGGCTAGCACCTCACGAACTGCTTTGTGAGTTGAATCCTCGGCAAACGCCGCGCGGCAGTCAGCAACAAACCGTTCAACCTCAAACATGAGGACCTCCATCGCTGAGAAAGCGAAGAATGTCACTGACGAGCAGAATACTCCTACTTGATGTCACAGAAAATGGCCCGTATGGCCTCGTTGCAGAGAGTGGTATGTCCGCTTTGGGTCAAAAGCGGACATTTTGCGATGCGACAGCGATGTCCGCTTTACCCCTCAAAGCGGACATGGATCGGGGCAAATCTGTGCGTGTTCGGGCGCGACTTATTGTGAACGGGTTTAGCGTACGTCGACTCGTCGTGCCGAAGCGCCGCTTTGAGATCAGGCTCCGGCCCGATGCCCACAATAGAAACGGCCCGCAGGGATGGACGCCCTACGGGCCGCTATTGCCTCAGCAGGTCGTGATGGTGGAACGACCTGCCTTCTTTCGTTAACACGCCATATCGGATTTCTTCAGTTGGACGATGGTGTAACGCAAAGGTTCCATCCGATGGAGAGACGCGCCCGCATCATGTGCGTAATACGTCAGTTGCGCGTTTGATCTCCGTTATTCAATTCACATTTGATCCCCGCCTCTCGCAACCGCTGGAATATATGGATAGCTGCGCGCCATCGATCAAAGTCTCGGTCTTGTGGCGATTGAGCATCGTCGTCCGGGGTCACCGGATGGCGAATAATACTAGATGGCATTCGGAAAAAGCTCCACCTCGTGTGACCGGCACCTCACGCCATGACAGTTAGCCGGTTTGATAGCAACTCATGGCTGCTATGCAGGGCTCACTTTCGCGAATTAGGCGCACAAATGTCGATGTCCGCTTTGGGTCATAAGCGGACAAACCGTCCCGGGCCCAAAATCCAACTTTGTCTGCTTTGGTCCAAAAGCGACCAAATTTTGCGGCGCAGCGGAATGACGCTACGTGTCAGAAGCGAACGTACAGCCCTACTTCAATATCTGCTGATCGAGATATGATTTTCCGCCTCGCGTCGTTGCGATCGAAGCGCCCCGCGATGACAAGACCGGCAGGTCGGCCAACGCATTGACGACGTGATACATCGTCGGTAGGTCCCGCCACTCGGCGCGATGGAAAGTCACACTTCCTTTGGCTGCTTTGCGAGATTCCACAGTGAGGCCGGGAGTAAGTGCTGGTGAAAAACTGACTTGGCAAATGTCCGTCTCGCCCCACGCGCCCGTCCGAGGAACATATTTCAGCATCAGCGTTCCGTCCATTTGTGGTCCCGGCCTCGTCTCACCGGCAGGCTCAACGAGTTCGGTCACCCGGAGGTCAAGGAATCTAAACCCCATCCACGACGCTTCACAGTGATAGGCGCCATCGACCAGTCGCCGCTCAGGAATCTCAGCGAAGAGCTTGGGCTGTCCAATTTCTCCACGTCCCGTAATAATTGGATCGGCTAGATTTTCCCACATCACCGCCAAAAAACGACCGACGGCCTGATCTCGCTCACCTTTGAATATAATCGGCCACCAAACATGAATCATCGTATACCCACGGCCCGCAAGCCAATCGATATCAGTCATGTAGTGGAATTCGACGGTGACGACTGGATCGTGCACTAGCGCGAAGCGATCCGGGATATGCCGCTCGAGTGCCGATGCCTCGGTCAGAAAGCTTGCGCTGATAAGTGTCTTACGCGGACTACGGGTGGGATCGGCGTTCGCTTCCGCTGGCATCTGTCGCGGGCCGGGGGCTGGCCCGAAATGCGTCGGCATCCGATAGATACGCCCACGCTCGAAGTGATACGGCATCAATCATCCCCGGCTCACAGTTCTGGAGACAGCATCTTATCGGCTCAAACGAGTACTTTAATAGGGCTGAAAACGGCATCAAAACCGTGCCGCAGTGTACAGCCAATGTCGCAGTTGGATCATTCGCGACCGAACCATCGCAGGCCAAATCCACCAATGTCCGCTTTACCCCCAATAGCGGACAAACGCGGGTGCGGTCGGATTGTCCGCTTTGTGCCACAACCGGACTCATGCACTGCAGCAAACGGCAATTTTATTCGACCACCTCGTCGGCGAGCTGCTGCAGATGCAACGGCGCAACGAGGCCCCAGTGTCCTAGCGGTCTTCAGGTTGATGACCAACTGGAACTTGGTTGGCGCCTGCACCGGAAGATTGGTTGCTTCTCACCTCGTAGGACACGGTCGACATACAGCGCAATTTCGAGAAAGTAGATTTTCAAGCCTTTCCACAAACGTCCAGCGTCCTCTGGCCCAATGAATCCTTCAAATACGGCGTATTAGCTATGTACGAGCGGGGCCCCCATAGCCGACTATTTAAAGTCGGCCCGTTTAACACCGCAAAGCGGTCGAAGCGCATCGCGCTCTTGCGTGGTTAAAATATAAGGCTCAGAAACAGGTTTGCCATCCGCCTTGAAGAAAGGTGATGACGAGCCTGCTCTACTCAGTTTGGCCAAAGCAATAAACTTGATCACTCGTAACATAAACGGAAGTGAAACCGTCTTTCGT
>JBARNC010000443.1:0-3945 GCA_049802775.1 Pseudolabrys sp.
CACCGGACCGCCAGCCTTGATAACGGTTGGGGTTTGCGCGGTCATGATATCCGTGCCGAGATTGAGTTCGCGCGCCGAAATGCCGATCACGGCGATCATCAGCGCGGCGGCAAGCCCGACCACCACAATCTTGAGGTGGGTGGTGCGGTTTGCGGTGTACATCGACCAGTTCATATTATTAAACCCAGTGGTACTGTTAAGTTGCGTCCACCCGAGCGCGCGTGAATGACCTGCAACGCTCGTTTCTAAATTAACCAACTACCGACGAGCGCCATCACAAGCGTAGCTGTAAGCATGGCAGCGCCGGCAAACATCATTTCGCGTCCGATTATCATGGGGTGGTTACTCAACGTTCGTGCTGAGCGGGGCTAGCGGGTTCAGGTCGGTTGCCGGATGATAGCTGACGAGGCTGACGGTCCAGGCGCCGAAAAGGACAAATGATGCGACCACGGAGATGATGGCGGTGCGGATCATGACGTAACTCCCTTTTCCGGGTGTTTCCCCGGATGCAGGCCGCTATTGTGTATGTTTCATTAGCTACAGGGACATTGTATTTATGGACAATGCACCCAATACCAAAGTACAACGCGCCGGCCTTGATTTGGTTCAGTAATTTCGAGGCAGCGTGCCCGAGTCTATTCTCTCCGATCAGCTTGCCAGAGAATTCAGCCGCGAATGCCAATGCGTCCGACGAATGTCCACTTTCGGGGGGTAAAGCGGACATCGCTCTTTGTCCGCTATTGGAGTAACGGCGGACAAGTACGAGCGTCGCCCTTGACCAGTTAGGTCGCGAATGACCCAAAGCGGACATCGGCGATGTAACCGGACGTGCGCTATTACCGCCTCATCACTTTGGAAGTATGGGCTTCTCGTGCGGTAACCCGCTATCGTCAATGTCAAAGTCGGGGTCGAAAATCGTCTTGCCCTGCGCGCCAAGGAAGGCTGGCTGGACCTTGATCCACTGGCTTGGCTTCATTTCCTTGGCGTATGCAACAAGGCGCGCCTCCAGATCATTCACGATCTCCGGGAACTGATTGGCAACGTTATTTTTTTCACCTGGATCTTTCTCAAGATCGAACAGTTCGGTCTTACCCGGAAGCAATGCTATCTTGACCAGCTTCCAGTTGCCTTTGCGGATCGCACCGCGAAATGTTTCGACATTGATCAGGACATCCTCATGGGGGGATGGTTGGCTTTCTGCCAAGGTCGCCCAAATGTTCTTCCCATCAAACGGGTGATCTGGGCTTCCTTTGGCTCCGGCGAGCACCAGCGCGGTAGGCATTACGTCCACCATATGCAATGGCTCATTGACGACTTTCGGTTTGAGCTTGGCGGGCCAATTGAAAATGGTCGGCACCCGCACGCCACCTTCGTGCAGTGACCCCTTGCCGCCACGGAAATTGCCGTTCGAGGCTGGAGTTTTGCCGCCAAGCTCCACGCCGCCACTTTTTTCGCGCTCCTCTGGTGACCGCGCTCCGGTTGCAAACAAAGCGCTCGTGGCGCCGCCATTATCACTGCTGAAAATAATGAGCGTGTTGTCGAGCATATTCTTCTGCTTCAGTGCAGCCACGATCCGCCCAACTTCAGTATCGAGGTCGGTAATCATGGCGGCATAGGTGTGCCGATGCACATCTCCGGCCGCATTCTTGTAGGCGTCGATGTCTTGCTTTGGGGCTTGATAAGGTGCATGCGGTGCGAGGGACGCCACGTAAAGAAACAGCGGCTTTGAGGTATTGTGGTTCTTGATGATATTTACGGCCTCATTCCCAATCAGGGTTGTGAAGTAGCCGTCTTCCTTGAGGAACTTGCCGTCACGCTGCCAATCGATCAACCCGCCCCGATCCTTGGTAAAATAATCGACCTCACCGACGAGGTTGCCGTAGAAATGGTCGAAGCCGCGGTTCTGCGGCCAGAATTTCTTGTCGGCATGGCCGAGGTGCCACTTGCCGACCATGGCCGTTTGGTATCCAGCTTCCTTCAATGCCTGCGGCAGCGTGCGCTCGTCCGTTGGCAGTCCGTAGGCATGGCTGGGAAATATAACGAGCGTTTGCAAGCCGTAGCGCATGGCATAGCGACCGGTCATCAGCTCGGCTCGCGCTGGCGTACAAACCGGCATTCCGTAAAATGACTCTGCCCGCACGCCTTCGTTTGCGAGTTTGTCGATATTCGGCGTCCTGATGTCGCTACCTCGATAGCCGAGGTCTGCGTTGCCGAGATCGTCGGCTAAGATAACCACGATGTTGGGTTTCGAATCTTGCGCGTAGGCGAAGACGCACGGACTGATGACGCCCCATACTATGAGCGCCGATCGCAATGTTGCGGGGATCATTGATGCCTCTTTCTATCTTGGAAGAGAGCCTCTGACAGACTGTTCAAATTAGTTATTGCGTTGGATCAATTTATGCCGCGCGATGCAGGACTATGTCGGCCAGTTTCTGCTGACATTCAGGGACTATCCGCAGCGGCAGAAGGCGGCCAGTTTCAACATGGATGAAGTGATGCAGAAGCTGAAGGAAAGCTCAGGGTCGAAGTAGCCGTCTGATGTTGACTCTCTGCGGCTGGCAGTAGCAACTCGCAATGTCTGCTTTTGGCACTTAGCAGACTTTTCGATCGCACCCACGAATGTCCGCTTTTGGGGGGTAAAGCGGACATCACTCGAACACGCCGCAATGTCCGCTAATGGACCCAAAGCGGACATGCCGCGCCCAATCCGGGACTTTGCGCCATGTGGCCAGATAGCCACAGTCCTCGAAATTCACGGTATTCCTAGACAGGCCCTATGTGCCTCGAATGAGTCTGGCGGTATTTTATTTTGCGTCTGCCAGATGGGAGCTGCTAGTGCGCCATCGGTCGCTTGCAATTGTTGCCGCCGTTTCCACCATAGCGCTCACGCATATCGCGTCGGCGGCTGATCTGCCGCGCATTCTGCGCCCGTCTATAGCTGGACCGAGAATGCCCGATTAACGCCGTATTGAAGAATCACAGGTAGGTCGTTTTGGGGACCGCCTCGGGGGAAAAATGAGGACCTTGCAGTTCACCTGTCTTATGGTCGCATTCATAATTACCGCGGCTTATCAAATTATTAGTGGGAGGACGCTTGGCGCCGCTCCCCCCGAAGCGGCGGCCGAGGTGGAAGTCAGTCCAGGGTTGTCGAGCGGCTTCGCTGCCATGCCTACCGCGCGTGGGCCATTGCTCTTACGTAAAGAGGAAACTGACCCCGACACCCTGGAAAAAGAGCAAGCTAGGTTAGAAGCCGCCTTCGATGCTCTGGACCAACAACAAGCAAAAACGGAAGACTCGGTTCAGGATCATTCCCCTGATCCGACGCCTCCCAAGCAGAACTTCTCAATTCTCGCCTATTACGTTTTTGCTGAGATTCCACCTGACAAGAAGCCGGCTGATACTGTTTTAGAGACGCTGAAAAACGTTCCAATTGGAACACCTGTTGAGGAGATCAAACGCGCCTCCGATGCTTTCGGTGTCGATTTCAATTTTATGAAAGCCGTTGCCAAAATCGAGTCCAACTTCGATCCGAAGCAACGCACTGGATCGTATATAGGCCTATTCCAGCTCAGTAATTATGAGTTCAAACAATACGGTTCAGGAAAGATTACAGATCCCCGCGACAATGCCATTGCCGGTGCTTACAAATTTGCCACGGAGGCGCTAGTCTTTGAGTTCCAGACCGGCAAAAAACCGACTTTCAGCGATCTCTACTTGATTCATCAACAAGGATGGCAGGGGGCCGCAGAACACGTTCGCCATCCGGAGCGCATTGCCTGGAAATCCATGTGCGCCACCGATGAAGGTCAAGAAAAAGGTAAAAGATGGTGCAAACAAGCTATCTGGGGAAATACACTTCCCGCCATCAAACATATTTGGAAATCAGTCGACAAGCTAACCTCGGGTGCATTTGTGGGTATGTGGCAACAACGGGTTGACCAC
>JBARNC010000444.1:0-2988 GCA_049802775.1 Pseudolabrys sp.
CTCTGCACCACATAGACGTCGGCGCCGTTCGCCATCGCCGTCCTCGAATTCGCGCTCTTCATGTGCCGCAAGCGGCTCGCCGAGGGGCCGCGGCAATGGCGCTGCCCAGGTTCTTGCTGGCGGTCAACGCAAAGATCCGCAGGGCAGCATTTTTCATCAACTCCGGATCATGCCTGGGGTCTGGCCGACGGCGCTCCCTGTCCTGTCTACGCGACGGACGCGACATGGGCCTTGCTAGATCACTTGCCCATTCGCGACCGGCGCAAGATGCCGCCCGGAAAAGCCGTTACGGTCGGCGGCGTAAAATTCAAGGCCGTGCCGATCCAACATTCAATCCGGGCGCCGGCGGTGGGGTATCGCGTGTCGATCGGCTCCCGCTCATTCTTTTACGCCCCCGATATTGCGGGTCTGCCCAATCGCAAGCGCGCGCTCGGCGGCATCCAGGTCTTCATCGGTGACGGCGCAGTGCTAACACGCTCGATGGTGCGCACGAAAGCGGGGCAGCTGATCGGCCACGCGCCCGTGACGGCTCAGCTCGACTGGTGCGAAAGCGCGGGCGTCGCGCGCGCGATATTCACGCATTGTGGCTCAGGAATCGTGCGGGGCAAGGCGCGCCAACTGAATGTGCTCGTCCGCCGGCTCGGGCGTTTGCGCGGCATCACGGCGGGGCTGGCATGCGATGGAGACCGGCTGATCCTTGCCCGTCTTTCTGCTTGATTCAGATCAACCAGCGCTCAGCGGAAAAGCGCAGGATATCAAAAGTCCGGCGCCGCCAAAGGGATAAGGCAATGGAATCTGCAACATTTCGAAAGTGGCTTGTGGAACACGGGTGCCGCATCGACACCGACGAGCATCCACGCGGCCACGAGGGTCACGGGGAAGTTACGGTACATCGCGAAGGCCGCAAGGCGCGGCTGCCACTCGCAGGCGCGCACCGTGCCCTTGATCCGCGCATCGTGCGCCGCATCTGCGACGAGCTCAAGCTCGATCCGGCGCAGTTGCCCGGGCCTCAAAGCCGGGTCTGAGGGGGGTGCGCCGACGGCGGACAGCCATGCCAAGCCCCCTTGGCCACAGGAAAGCGTTGCAGGCCGTTGGAGTTGAGGCCTATCGCCAGATCATGTCCGGCGCCGCGCCAGCGACCTTGGCGGAATTTGCGCGGCAACTGCTGGACTGGATTCGCAGCACTCACCCCGACGCCGCGCCGCTCACGGTAACCGAGGTCGAAAGGCAGATCAGCGAGACCTGGCATCGTCGCCACGAACTGATTCGAGGCGGTGATTAAGTAATCAGATCGGCTTCGTAGAGGCCTTTCATGAGATGATCATGCAGGTCTGAATCCTCGAGCATGGCGGCAATAATCGTTTCATCGCCGAGCATCGCTGCTTCGCTCAGGCCGCGATGCCACTTTTCGGCCGCGAGGTCGCGCTGACCGATACGCATCAGCGTGTACAATTCGGCACGCGCCATCGGCGATAGGCTAGCAACCGCGTCGCGCAATGCTGCCGTTTGTGCCGCGTCCGCGCGCAGCGGATCAAATCCCAACGCGGCTGTAGGATTGTGCTCACCGCGCGCAGCTTTCAGATCGGCAAGGTCGTCCTCGGGCACATTGCCGAGCAGGTCATCGCGTTGCGCGCGGGCCGTTTTCGCAAGAAGCGCCACAAAGCGAGCCTGATCGACATTGAGTTCCTTAAGCATGGGTTGCTCCCGCGCTAGACGGTGGCGCCGTTAGGCCACAGTACACGTACCTCGGCTGGCAGCATATTTTTTACGTCTTCGATTTCGCCCGGCGTAATTTTTCGTGCCAAGAGCCTGAAAACCTCACGTACGGGGCGCTCGGCGTCGATGGCCGGGTCGTCGCGGAGTTCGGCATAAACGTGATCAAAAAAGGCCTGTTTCGTGTGTTCCGGCGGAGCGGCGTCCTTCATGTGCCAGCCTTCGTAATAAAGACCGCGGATGAGCATAGGCAATTGCGCTCCGAGGTGGACTGCTTCGTGCGGTGTCAGCCGGTCACGCAACGCATGCAGGGTGGCGCGAAGCACGCGATAGGCTCGCTTCTTGTCTTTCCAATCGAGCTCGCCCATGAGCTCATTCAGCCACACATTCGTCAGCTGCACGGTCTCATCGAAGATCGGAAGCCCGGTGAAGCTCATGTGACCCTCCATCTATCGGCTGAAAATAATCTGGGGCCGATGGGCGCTGTGCTCATTGATGTGAATCAATCTCACTGCGGGCTGTCGAACTCACGGTGAGGCGGCCGGGGGCAGTCACGAGCACGCTCGTGGCAAAGTGGCCGCTTTCCCTATCTAGCGTCTGTTGAATCCATTCGGTATCGGAAGCGGACGCCGGAACTAGCTGGAACTGCTTGATGCATAAAGGGACGAGCTCGATGCCGTTTACGGCCCCGCTCGTTACCGCGATGTCAACGAAATACATCACGGCGAGGTCGTCGCAGTAGTCTTCATAGCCGCGGATACCCTCATAATCGTTCAGGAAGTCGCCGCAGCCATAAAGGATCAGCCGGTCGTGATAGACCTCGATAGCCTTCGCATGGTGTGAAGAATGGCCGTGAACGACAGAAACACCGGCGCCGTCGATCAACGCATGGGCAAAGCGTCTTTGCGCATCGGAAACTTTGTAGCCCCAGTTCGGTCCCCAATGGATTGAGACAACAATGACGTCGCCGGGCTGTCGATCGTAAATGATCTGATCGGTAATGCGGTGGACGGTCGCATCAGATAGATCAGAGAGAAGGCTGACGCCGGCAGCACCGGATGCTGCCGCCCAGTTGCGGGGTGTGCCGCTTGTAACCGCGGCGAAAGAGAACACCAGCACGCGACCCTTACCGGAAATCGGCAGGGTAGCGGCTGCACGAGCCTCTTCAAGTGTACGGCCGGCCCCGGCGCTTTTGATGCCGAGACGCTTCAACGTCGTCAGGGTGTCGAGCAGGCCCGCACGTCCCCAGTCGAGAATGTGGTTGTTGGCTAGTAC
>JBARNC010000445.1:0-2856 GCA_049802775.1 Pseudolabrys sp.
CGGTTGTCATTACCGCCGCCTTGTCCGCAAGCGGGTCTTGCCCAGTCTCGGCGGCTTTTATCCCGCTGGCCTCTGACGGAACGGAGTCCAGACATGACCGGGCGCGAGAAAATTTCTGACGCGATCGATCAAGGACCTTCTGGAAGTCGCGGGCGACCATTGACCCCCTTGATGGCGGTAAGTCGTGTCAGCGGTGCAACCATCAGCGGGTTGGCCCCAGTCGGGCGAAATCGCGGGTAGGTCTATAGCTGGCCTTGCCCTAAGCCGGCGCCCTCTTGCAAGTCCGCTAGGACCGGGCAACGGAGGCCATCTGATTGGGGTTTGGCTGAGATGCCTCGCTGTAGCGCCGCTACGGGAACATCATTCTTTAGCCTGCGTTTGTAATTTGCGTTTCGCACGAGAACGTCCCAAATTTGCGTCTCGTACAGGAGTGCCCCCTATGACAATCAAGATTGTCAAAGTGCTCGTCGCGACAGTTGCGCTCGGCGCGTTGGTTCTCGGAACTACACCCAGCATGGCGCGAGGCGGTGGCGGCCATGGTGGTGGCGGTCATGGCGGAGGCGGTCATGGCGGAGGCGGCCACTTTGGTGGTGGTCACTTCGGAGGTGGTCACTTCGGAGGTGGCGGCAGACATTTTAGTGCTGCGCATTTCAGCGGCGCTCGCATCGGTATGTCTCGGTTCAGTGCCGCTCACATCAGTAGGAGTCATTTTCGTAGTTTGAGCCACGTGTCGCGGAGCAACTTCGCTCACGTTAACGCCGCGCGTCTTCACGGATTAGGCGCGGGCGCTTTGGGCAGCCGGGCCGCTTGGAACCACGGGGCTTGGAACCACGCTGCTTGGAACCACTGGGGCAACTGGAGGGGCGGCTGGAACGGCGGATGTTGCGGCGGCTGGTGGGGACCAGTCTTCTGGCCCTTCTTCACCGGGGATCTTCTTGCCTTTACGTTCTGGCCGTGGGGCTTTTACGACCCGTTCTGGGCATACGGAAATATGTTTGTGTGGGATGCCATGTTCTGGCCCGGTCCCCAGTACACCTACGGCCTGTATGATGACGTTTATGGTGGGTATGCATACCGCGGCCCGGCACGAACGCGCATCGCGCGCAACGTCGCCCCGGAAACTACAGGCTCCGTCGCCAGCAATCCGGATCTAGCGCAGTCTTGCGGCGGCCTCGCGCCGGGCGTGACCGACCTTCCGTTCGACAACATCCAACGGTTTCTCCAACTAACCGACGACCAACTCAAATCGCTCAACGCGCTAAAAGCGGCTTCGTCGCAGGCGAGTGACGCTCTCAAAGCGTCCTGTTCAAGCGAACTCTCGCTGACCCCACTGGGACGGCTCGACACGGTGCAAAAGCGGCTCGACGGCATGCTGCAGGCATGGGGTATGCTGCGCACGCCGCTCGATGATTTCTACAATTCGATGAATGACGAACAAAGGCAGCGCTTCGCGGCGCTGGGTCCAGCTTCGAACGCACGTTCAGAGCGCCGTGGATCTGCTTCGGGCGACAATCTGGCTGCTCTGTGCAGCAGCCGCACGGAAAGTTTCACGCAACTGCCTGTGCAACGGGTGGAACAAGCCGTGAAGCCCACGCAACAGCAGCGAGACGCATTGGAAAAACTAAGGGCCGCCTCAACGGATGCCGCCAATCAATTGCAGGCATCCTGCCCTGCCCAGTCACCGCAGACGCCAATAGACAGATTTGACGCTGTCGGAAAACGTCTCAATGCGATGGCAGGGGCCATCAAAACGGTACGCCCTGCCCTCGCCGACTTCTATTCCTCTTTGACCGACGAGCAGAAAGCCCGGTTCAACAACTTGGGGCCGCCGCAGAACACAACGCCCCGTCAGGGCTGACGGATACATTCCGTCGGATCGTAAGCGCTGTACTTCGGGTGGGTTAAATTTGCCCCCCTAGTTGAATGGAGACCTCAAAGTTTGTCCGCAGCCGGGGCGTCGGCCGCGTTTCCCGCGTGCCCCTCTCGCGCGGGTCCTATGGCAATATCTTCGCAGGCGTGGGAAGCGGGCGTTGTCCAATAGACAATATCTCCGCAAGCATGGCTTTCCGATCCACGCGAAGCGGGCATCTATTCATGTGCCGTGCCCGCGGAGGATGGTGGACAGATCGTCGGTACTTACTATCTGCGCCTGAAAACCGCGGTGGATGTGGCTCATGTCCTTGAATTCGTTAAGTCGCCTAATTTTTGCTCTCACAGCGATTGTCGTTTCGGCGACATTTCTCAATGTTGCACTACCATGTCGTGCGCAGACACCGGTACATGTTTCACTCGCCGGGCAGCTTTTGATCGCTTCGCCCGCGATTCTCGATCCCCATTTCGATCATGCTGTAATATTAATTGTGCGCCACGACCAAGATGGCGCGATGGGCATTGTCATCAATATGCCAGCGGAGGAACGTCCATTGGCAAGTATTCTGGAGATGCTCGGCGCGAAAGATACGGACGTTGCGGGAAAGGTGCATATTTTTGCTGGTGGCCCTGTTCAACCTGAAATTGGCTTCGTCATCCACAGTGCCGACTATCGTGGGCCTGAAACTATCGACGTTAACGAGCGTGTGCTCATGACCTCAACCAGCCAAATATTGCGGGACATCGGCAACAACAAAGGCCCAAAGAAGAGCCTCATTGCTTTCGGCTATGCAGGTTGGGCAGCTGGTCAGCTTGAAGATGAACTTCGACGTCGCGTTTGGTTTACCACACCAGGAGAGCCAAAGCTGATTTTCGATGAGGACCGAAAGAAGGTTTGGGAATCTGCCTATTCGCATCGCACTCAGGACCTTTAGAAAGCGGTCGCTGATACGAATTCTTGTGAATTGTTGCCGTTAGGACACATGC
>JBARNC010000446.1:0-3461 GCA_049802775.1 Pseudolabrys sp.
GCGTAGCCGAACGGCGAAAACAAAAAGCGACGCAACAAAAGCACCCCGATCACGCCGAGTGCCAGGGTGAGTAGAAAATAGACCCAGGCTTTGTCGAAAGGCGGCGGAGGCCAAACGCCGATCACGCCATTGGAGCCGCCAGTGAGCGCCTCCCACTGGAACACCAATGCCCAGACGATCTGTGCGAAGGCGAGCGTTAGCATCGCGAGATAGACGCCGGAGAGACGGACCGCGAACCAGCCAAACAATAGCGCGCCCGCAAGAGCGACCACCGGCGCGGCGGCCAGCGCGAGTCCCATCGGCACCGCCAGCCATTTCACCAACAGCGCCGCGCCATAGGCGCCGAGACCGAAATAGGCGGCGTGCCCAAATGAATGCATGCCGCCGGGGCCCATGATGAAATGCAACGAGGTTGCGAATATCACCGCGATCAATACGTCGACGCCGAGAATGAGCAGATAAGGCGAGGTTTGTGCGAGCAGCGGCAGACATACCAGCAGCACCAGCACCGTACTGCCGAGTACTTTAAGCGCCGGTGTCGCGGGGCGGATGGGTTCTTCCGGCTCTGCGATCGACCGCGTTAGCGCTTGTGGCCTACCGAGCAGGCCATAAGGCCGCGCGATCAACACTATCGCCATAACCAGGAATTCAGCGACCAATGTGAGTTTGGAAAAATTGATACTGATGAAGCCAAGATCAACGACGCCGATGGCGATGCAAACAGCTTTCACTTCGGCAATGATCACCGCTGCAAGATAGGCGCCGGTAATCGAGCCCATTCCGCCGACGACCACCACAACGAAGGCATCCCCGATCGCGACCAGATCGGTGGCGAGATTGGCGGGCTCACGCGCGAGCTGTAGCGCGCCGCCTAGGCCGGCGAGCGCAGCGCCGAGTGCAAATACCGATGTGAACAGGACTGCCTGGTTGACGCCGAGCGCGCTGACCATTTCACGATCCTGCGTCGCCGCGCGTATGAGCCGGCCGAAGCGTGTACGCGCCAGCGTAAAATGCAGCGCCAGCAGCACCAGGGGCCCGGCAGCGATGAGAAAAAGATCATAACTCGGCAACTGGCGGCGGAGCACCTCGATCGATCCACGCAGTCCCGGCGCACGCGGTCCGAGCAGATCCTCAGGACCCCACAGCCAAAGTGCGGCATCATTGATCACCAGCACCAGCGCGAATGTGGCCAGCAACTGAAAAAGCTCAGGCGCGCGATAAACACGCCGCAGCAATACGACTTCGATCAACGCGCCAATCGTGCCCACGATGAAGGCCGTGGCGACAATGGCGCCCCAGAATCCGAGCGCACCGCCAATATGAGTTGCAAATGAATAGGCGATGTAGGTCCCCAACATATAGAGGGACCCGTGGGCGATATTGATTATGTGGGAAACGCCGAAGATCAGCGACAGTCCAACCGCGACAAAGAACAGGCTGGAGGCGGTGGAGAGCCCGTTGAGCGCCTGAAACAGAAATGCGCTGAAAGTCATGTGATGCTCGCCGCGGCCCCTCTTACCCTCTTCCTTAAGGGAGAGGGTAAGCGTGCCCGTGGCAAGGCATTAATTTGTTTCCGCCGGCCGTAGCTTCTTGACTTCGGCGTCGCTCGGAAGCACCGAAGCGCCATCAACGTATTTGAAGTCGGCCATCGTCCCTTTGCCGTTCTCCAGCGCGATCTTACCGACATAGGCGCCCATCGTGGCCTGGTGATCGCTGGCGCGATAGACGAATGGCCCGAACGGGCTGTCGACCTTGAGATCCTTGAACGCTTCTACCAGCTTCTCGGTGTCGGTGGAGTTCGCCTTAGCGATGCCCGCCGCCAATGACTTCATTGTTACGTAACCGACGATCGAACCGAGGCGCGGATAGTCGTTGTATTTCTTCTTATAAGCGTCGACGAAAGCGACGTGCTCCTTGGTCTTGATCTTGTCCCAGGGATAGCCGGTAACCACCCAGCCGACCGGCGCCTCGTCTTTGAGCGGGTCGAGATATTCCGGCTCGCCTGAAAGTAAACTCACTACCGTACGGTTCTTGAATACGCCGCGGGTGTTGCCCTCGCGTACAAACTTGGCGAGATCGCCGGCGAACAGCACGTTGAATATCGCGTCTGGCTTGGCGTCGTCGATTGCCTGCGCCACTGCGCCGGCGTCGATCTTGCCGAGCGGCGGCGCCTGTTCGGTGACAAATTCGACGTCGGGTTGCGCCTTTTTCATGAGCGCCTTGAAATTCTCAGCCGCTGACTGGCCATACTCGAAGTTCGGATAGACCAGCGCCCACCTCTTTTTCTTCGCCGCGGTCGCGGCGGGGATCAGCATGGCCACCTGCATATAGGTCGTGGCGCGAAGGCGGTACGTATATTTGTTGCCGTTCTGCCAGGTGATCTTGTCGGTGAGCGGCTCGGCGGCGAGGAAGAACACTTTCTTCTGGCCGGCGAAATTGGTAACCGCGAGCCCAATGTGCGACAGGAACGTGCCGGCAATCACCGACACGCCTTCGCGGGTGACCAACTCCTCGGCAACGCGCACGGCTTCCCCCGGGTTGGCACCGTCATCGCGCGAGATGACCTCCAGCTTTTTGCCAAGAACACCGCCTTTGGCGTTGATCTCCTCAATCGCCATTTCCCAGCCCTTCTTGTAGGGATCGAGGAAGGCTGGTTGGGCCTTGTAGCTATTCAACTCGCCGATCTTGATCGTTTGCTGCGCCAAAACCGCCGAGGAAATACCGGCGGCAAGACTGCCCACGAGCGCAAAAGTGAACACGTGACGCGTCGGTTTCATGATCGAAGCTCCCTGCGTAGCGGCTGACCGCATCGTCGAGGCGGGGCCGCGAGCGCTTCAACGTTCTGTCGCCTCCGGCGGGCGAACTTGTTTGTACGCAAATAGTCCGTCCGCATCCCCGCGCTTGTCAAGCCAAGCCATGGCAGCGCGACGGCTGCCGCGCGACCTATCCCGTGGGTTTATCGCGGAAGCGGTCCATCAGCGGCTTGTCCTGGCCGCCGTCGATTTCAATCATTGTGCCGTTGACCATTTGCATCAGCGGCGAGGCCAACATAACGACGAGGTTCGCAACCTCTTCGACCTCTGCGATGCGGCCCATGGGGATCGAGGCGGGTGCCAGCTTGTCGGCCTGCTCATATGAAATCTTCATGTCGCGCGACATTGCCTTGACCAGCCCGGCCCAGCGCTCAGTCCGCACCGGGCCTGGATTGACCGCGACAAAGCTGATGCCATTCTTGCCGTACTGCCCGGCCAGCGAGAGCGTGAGGTTCTGCCCCGCCGCATTGGCCGCGCCTGGGCATATTTCCCAATAGGACGGTTTCACGCCGTCATTGCCGATCAGATTCACAACGCGTCCGCCGCCCTGTTTGACCATGATCGGCAGCGCATAGCGCAGGCAGCGCACATAGCCCATGAACTTGAGTTGAAGCCCCTTCTCCGAATCATCTTCAGTCAGTTGTTCTT
>JBARNC010000447.1:0-1595 GCA_049802775.1 Pseudolabrys sp.
CACGGTCTCGATCATTGGGATCGCCATGGTCATCGTGATCGGGTACTTTCTCTAAGAGCCGATCCAAGAGGTTGCGGGAGGCGAGCACAGTGGCCCGAACTCCCGCCCGCAAGCCACAACCGATGACTGCCAATCGGCCAATGACAGCCGCGCAGGCAGCGACGTTGAAAAGGCTTGCGCAAGACGCCTACGAGCTAGACGCGTTCAAGCCGAACCTCACCCGCGCCGAGGCGGATAAACGTATCGCGATGCTCACGGCTAAGCTCAAGCTGCTTGACGAGCCGCCGCATACACTCTGAGACAGCGTTGAGCGCCGGATTGAGTGAGTGGGCGCTATGGCGCGAATGGATTGCCCCGAATTTCATAACTGGGTCCGGTGCATACCCGGTAGGGCCCGCTAATAGAATCGGGCTCAGATTATTTTTTTACTCTGCGCCTGAATTGTAAATCGAACAGTTGCCAATCAATTCATGCGAAGATGCTAACCGCGATCACGTTCACGCTTGCGCAATGCCTCACGCATGACGGCCAGACGGGCCGCCTTAGAGAGCGCAGTCGGTTTGATGTTAACCGGCGCGGTCTTAACGGCGGGCTTGTTAACGACAGGACCGTTAACAGGCTTGATTCCGCTTGGGCAGTTTTTATTGGTCATAGCGACGCCGCTATAGATATCTGAAAATCCTAGCGCACAAACACGGGCACAGCCAAATTTCAGCAGGACTCCTGATGCATTAGCGGAGGGCCGGGGGTCTGCACCGGACCCGATTTGGCAGCGGTTATCGTTTCGGCCTAGTTTTTCTCGACCTGCGCTCCACTTCTTTCCCTTCCTTCAGTACACCCAACTTGCGAGCCAGCTTCTCGGGGTCGATGTGCGTGTCCATCACGTTCCCGCTCAAGTCGAGAATGTAATAGTCGCCGAGATGCGCCTTTATCTGCATGCGGCGCGTGGTCATGAGAATTTGGCCCTTGGCGGCTAGCTCCCGGTTGATCCGCTGGACAACCACCCGTATACGCACGGCCTTCTTTTTCTTCTTCTTCGCCATTTCATGCCCCCCGTTCGAATTGGGGCTGCATCGGTTGTGGCAAGCTGCACAAGCGGGAAGGTGACTATTCGGCCGCCAGGCACTTCACTCCAATTACGGATGTTTCCCTAGTGCGAAACCCATCACGGGCCGCGAGCTGCCACCACACGCCACCAGCCATCTTCCACTCTCCGCGGTGCGCGCGACGGTGTCAGGGTATTAGGGACGACTGTGCATAAGTTAAACTAAGTAGCTGCGGTGTGGTGCCGTGTTGGCATAATTTTGGTTGACCGATCGGGAGGTTGAACGTGGCGAAGAAATCCAAGAAGGCAAAGCGCGGTACCTCGGCGCGCAAGAAGAAGGGGATGAATAAGGCGAAGTCGGCCAAGAGGGCAAAGGTTAAAAAACGCGCGCCGAAGCCCGCCCCGGCTCCGACGGCTCCATCACAGCCAACTCCGGCACCGCCGACCCTCGGTGGCATGACCGAAGATCCATAGACCACAGACCACCACCGCAGGCAGCCGACAAAATCGGACGCACACGTGCGTGTTCGACTCAGGCCCACGCGTGGAC
>JBARNC010000448.1:0-2342 GCA_049802775.1 Pseudolabrys sp.
GGCAGATTGGCGTTGTAACCCACCAGTCCATACGCGTTCGCTGTGCCGGGCTTGGCGGTGAAATCGTCGAGCTCATTGTTGACCAGGACGCCGGTCCCCTCAGCAACGAGGCCAAGGCCATACGAGAAATTCAGCGTGTAGGTGTTCGACACCGCGTTGCCGTCGCGATCGATCACCGAGAAATGCGTGGTATTGCGGCCTTCGAAATCGGCGGGCTTGCCAGCGCGGATTTCGGCCGACGGCGTCGATCGCTCGCCGATCTGTGCGCGTAGCGATGCCGCGTACATCTTCGAGGTCAAACCGGCCGCCGGAACTGTCACCGCGTCGGGGTCGCCCATGAAGACAGCGCGATCGGCATAGGCGCGCTTCATCGTTTCTATGATGTCGTGCAGCGACTGCTCGCGGCTGCGCGCCGGGAGATCGTAGCCTTCGAGGATGTTGAGCATCTCGATCAGATGCACGCCACCGGATGACGGCGGCGGCATAGAAACAATATCGTAACCGCGATAGTTGCCGCGCGCTGGCACGCGCAGGATCGCGCGGTAATTTTTCAGATCGTCAACGGTCATGATGCCGCCGGCCTTACGCACGCTGGCGACGATTTTTTCCGCGACTGGACCCTCGTAAAATCCTTTCGGCCCGTCGCGTGCAATGATGCCCAGCGTGGTCGCGAGATCGGGTTGCAACAGGTCCTGGCCGGTCATCAGCACCATGCCATCGCTATTAAGAAAAACCGGCGCGCTCGAATGCCAGCGCGCGATGCGCGCCTGCGCCTGCGGCAGAGTGTCGGCGATGTCGTCGACGATCTCGACGCCGTTCCGCGCGAGCGTGATCGCCGGCGCGATCAGTTCGGCCAACGTCAGCTTCCCCGAACCGTATTTCTCATGCGCGAGCGCAAGGCCGGCGACGGTCCCGGGCACTCCGATGGAGAGCGCGCTGTCGCGCGATTTCGCGGGATCCGGATTGCCCTGCGCATCGAGGAACATGTTCGCGCTTGCTGCCGCCGGCGCGGTCTCGCGATAATCGATCGCGGTGTTCTCACCGGTCTTGGCGAGATGGATCAGCATGAAGCCGCCACCGCCGATATTGCCAGCGCGTGGATATGTGACTGCAAGCGCAAAACCGACGGCTACGGCAGCGTCAACCGCATTGCCGCCACGATCGAGAATCTCAACGCCGATACGCGCCGCGCGCTGTTCCTGGGCAACCACCATTCCGTTGTGCGCGAGGACCGTCTGCGCCGGCGCAATCACCGGGGCGCGCGTGACCGGCGCGACCTGGGCTAACGCGGTGGCGCCGAAGAAGAAGGCGACGAAGCTGAAAAGAACTCGCGACATTTTGCGCTCGTCCCCATGAAAGTGGGGACCTAGTTGCACCTAACACGGATAATATGGCTATAGCTGAATTCCCGCTTCCGCGGGAATGAGCGGGGTGAGAAGCATCAGCGCGAGGAAACTGTTACCGCGATTGCCCGTGATAAACCGTATTCGGCCGCATGTCGGTGGCCGATGCCACACGGTTCGACATGTTGAAGAAACCGGCAACTGCCGAAATATCCCAGATCTCACGGTCGGTGAAGCCGACGCGCCGCAGCCGCTCTCGGTCGCCTACCTCCACGCTCCAGGGTGAGGCAGTGAGTTTGACGGCAAAATCGAGCATGGCACGCTGGCGCTTATTCAACCGTGCTACGCGATAATTCATCACGAGATGCTCGCCGAGCAACGGATTGCCGGAATACCGCCGCACCGCCGCGCCGTGCGCGGTCAGACAGTAGTAGCAGCGGTTTTGCGATGACACTGCCACCGCGATCATCTCGCGCTCGAGTTTGGAGAGGCCCGAGTCACCCAACATCAGGTCGTTGTACATGGCGACGAACGTTTCCAGCTTTGCCATGTCGAAGGCGTAGGCAAGGAGCACGTTCGGTACGAAGCCGAGCTTGTCCTGGCACTTCTTGAAATAGGCGACCATCGCAGGCGACAGCTTCGCAGTTTCGAGATTGAGCGCGGTGACGGGCACATCGTCGGCCGCCGCCGGAACCGGCTTAAGCGGGATCGGCTTCATCGGCGGCCTGTTCAACATTGGCTTCGCGGTTGCGGACTTTACCGCGGACTCTTTCGTAGGCGCAGCTTTGCCGCCCTTGATAGCGCGCAACAGCGGCTTGCCTTTATTCGATTTTGCGACCGCCGCTTTGCTGGCGGCTTTAGCGGATTTATTGGCCTTAGGCATTTCCCCGTCCCTTAATTCACTGCTCACTCCGAGCCAGAATACAATGTTATGAGCGTACGCGATACGAGCCACCGGCCGTGGTTTCGTCTTTCATTTCAGACAGTTAATAAGTCGAA
>JBARNC010000449.1:0-2314 GCA_049802775.1 Pseudolabrys sp.
CATCCAAGAAGCGCTACGGTTAGGGCTGCCATAAGGGTTCTTGCGATCATAGGTGCACACCTCCGCGTCTAAAACATTTGTGAGTATCCGACTACGTTAGCATTGATCACGCAAATTTTGCCGATCGCAAGTTAGGCGGCCCCTCGTGGATACTCATGATCCAATATCGCGCTCGGCTGCGGTGGCGGCACCATCTGATCGGCGGCGCGCTGGTACGCTCCCGGTCATCGCCCAAGCTCTAAAAAATCCCCCGCCAAAAAAAAGGCGGGGGGTCCAAAGTCGAAGGCTCAACAAGAAAGGATCGCCATCCGCATAGTTTATCGAAAACAGAGATTGCGCAATTTATTGAAAGTTAGGGAAACCATCGCTGCCAGTGCGCAGCCTTGAAATTCGCGCATGCTCGCGGCTCGCCGCGTAACCGCGAGCATGCGTTCGCGGTTTATTGGAACAACCGCAGGCGGCCCTGCGTTTCCAGTGCTTTAGGATAAAACGGATTGTGTAGGAACTGGTGAACATCATGAGCAAACTGAAAATCTTGCTGCTGGCGGCAGGAACTGCTGCTCAAGCTCAAATGAAGAAGGAGTGCTTCTACCAAGGCAAGGCCTACTCGGACGGCGCAAAAAATCCTGCTGGTCAGGTGTGTGAAGGTAAGACCGGCACTTGGAAATGACCCACTTTGAACCCCCGCCAAAAAAGCGGGGGCTTTTTATTTAACCTAGACGCGAGTTATTTGGCGTTCCCGCGACCTCATACGCGTGGTAGTGCGCGGAGCATGGCAAACTAATTAAAATTGTCGCTAATTTTTTACCAGATTTCTTACCGTGATTATTTCAATTGCACCTACTAAAACCACCTAAACTCAACGTCTCCACCTTATCAAACTCAAATGTCCGAGATCATTCGGATGCCGCTTTGCGTGTGTGATCGTAGCGGAGGAGTTGATGCCGCGTTTCTATTTTCATCTAACGTCCAAAGACAGCCATATCCCTGATGATACTGGAAAAGAACTTAATAGCTTGAATGACGCTTACGAGCACGCGTGGGCGCTCATTTATAAGATATTGTTTCATGTCGGCAACGATGATGCGAAAGCATGGAAGGTTGTTATTTTAAACGAAGACCATGATGCCCAAATAATCGTTCCATTCCCTACATCTTCGTTTCGGGTTCAACACCGAAATCCAGTATCCGGTCGCGGTCGCCGCAGTTAGCGGTTGATTAGCCAGATGACGAGCGACAGCACGACGCACCAAGATGCATGTTGTGATCGGAAAATAAAACGAACCATGCTCGCTCTGAATGTAGATGTCCCCAGGCAAGTGGGCGAGGCCGAGCTTGGCTAGCCAAGGCCAAAGGATGCCTACCGCGACAATGGCCAATCCCATGATGATAAGGGTACGTTCCATCGAAATGGCTTCGATTTAGTGCTTGCGGAAAATCCACCCTATCTAAACAACCTACTGGACGCCGTTCCTTCCCCTATAGTGCGTCCAGCCAAGACTGACCCCAACGTTGCACCCGTATGGGGTCATTTTTTATTGGCCGAAACATTGGCCGGAGATCGTGCTCGGCGTGCAGTCCCATCGCAACCGACTGAAATGATTGGTGGGCCTGGGAGGACTCGAACCTCCAATTAGACCGTTATAAGCGGCACGCCCTCCCCGGAAAAGCCGGAAAAATCTGACGATTAGCGTGACGTTCGACGACGTTTGACGACGTTTGTTCCTGTTTGGTTGCGCCGTATCATTGGTCATTCATTGGTCAATAATGTAGTATAATAGTTTAGCGTAAGAGGCGCCCAGTTCGCTTGGGCGCAAACCGTTGCGCGGGCCAAGCCGTTCGAGCAACCGGGTTTTCATCTCAAAAAATGGATCGGCATTCATAGAGGTGCAGCCATGGCAGTGACGTTCGGTGATCCGTTCGACGCATTGTTCGACCTGCAGAGGGCCCTCGAAGCACGTAAGGCCAGTGATTGGCTCCGGGACACTACGACGAGCATGGGTCCTTTCCCGCCGATCAATGTGTTCCAGCAAGGTGAAGATTATCTGGCGATCATCGAATTGCCCGGAGTCAACAAAGACGACCTCGAAGTGCAAGCCAAGGAAAATCTCATCCGGATCTCGGGCAAAAAAGCCATCAATTACGATGAAGGGGTCAGCGTGCACCGACGCGAGCGCGTGTCCGGAGAGTTTGATCGAACAATAGCGATTCCCGTTCAAGTCGATCCTAACGGCATTAAGGCCGAATTTCGCGACGGTGTATTGGCTTTGTTCCTTCCAAGAGCAGAAAGCGACAAACCGCGCAGCATCAAGAT
>JBARNC010000450.1:0-1558 GCA_049802775.1 Pseudolabrys sp.
AATCGAGATTGCGCGACTGAAAGAGGCGCTGACTGCCCTCAATGTGAGCGTCGACCGGCTCACAAACACGAGGACGATCTTCACCGACGAAGCGATTGGACAGCTGGGCCGAGCGGTCATCGACACACTGACGAAGATGAGGGGCTGTACTTCTAACGTTGGCCAAATGCAGCCCTATCTCAGCGACCACGCGGCCGAAACGCGGGACACCGTCGGCGGGCCATGAGATAGCCGTATGCGGGTCACGGTCGCCAGGAGCCCATCGCGTGCGCGCGTCACCTCGTGGCGGAGGTCCTTGCGCGCCATTCAAGATGAGAACCTGGAGATCGCGGCAATACGCAATCGATCGGCGTGGTCGAAGTCCGCTATGGGTCATTAGCGGCCAAGCTATCTCGACGAACTGATTGGTGAATGCCGTCGCATATCGCACCGACCTGAGGAAATTTTAAACATCATTCCAGAATGAACGTCACTTCCACTGTGACGTGATATTCGGTGACCTTAGCCTCCTCCACCTTGCCCTTCGGCGCGTTCTTTTTACCTTACTGCTGACGGCAACCGGCCTAACAGCGCAGGAACCCGCCGAAACTTCCAACCGTGCTTCAATAGCGAATAAAGGCGAAACATCTCGAGAAGTGCAGCAGTCAACCTGTCTCCTCCTTGAATCGGCGGCTCATGCGAACGGGCTGCGGGCGAGAGACCAACAAAGTAAGCTGAGTAGCCAGCAATTCGTATGATCAGATTGCGCACTTTTGCGGATCCTTCTGCGCCGCCAGCAGCGTATCCTTGTTAATGATGTTGAACTAGATGCGCCCGGTGCTTGAGATCGCACCAGGTCCTGATCAGTTGCATGAGCCGGCCTTACGTTTTTCTTTTTCGCAGATAGACAAACCAATAGACGGCCGCGACCATGATCGACCCGCCGATGATATTGCCTATCGTCACGGGAACTAGGTTGCCGACAAGAAAATTGCCCCAGGTCAATCCTGGAAAATCTGCCGACGTTTTGCCGATGGCCCTCCAGAATGAATCCGGCGCTCCTGCTTTGATAAACAGGCCCATTGGAATGAAGTAGATGTTTGCAATGCTGTGCTCAAAGCCGGCCGCAACGAATGCGGCAATCGGCGGGACTATCGAGAGAACTCTGTCGACGGTCGTCCGCGCGCTGAAACACATCCATACCGCCAGACACACCAAAGCATTACACATAATGCCGAGCGTTAGCGCCGGAACAAAAGCCAGTGATGTTTTCGCATGTGCCGTGCTCAGTGCGGCCAGTCCGACCGCGCCGCCGCCGAACGTGTACTGCGTGGTGTAGAACATCAACCCGGCGGTCACGAACGCGCCGGCAAAGTTGCCAATAAATGCAAGGACCCAATTAAGTAAAAGAGCGCGCGACTTCACCTTCCCGCTCGCCCAAGCGATGACGATGATATTGTTGCCAGTGAAAAGCTCTGCTCCTCCAATGATGACCAATATAAGTCCGACAGAAAACACCAGACCCGTGAGAAGGCGTCCGACTCCGTAAGGCAGATCTGCGGACCCTGCGCTGACCGTC
>JBARNC010000451.1:0-1527 GCA_049802775.1 Pseudolabrys sp.
CCCGTGAGCGACATCGACACTGTTGTGATGGATAGTCTGAAAGCGCTTGACCCCAACCGGCCGATTAGAGAAGCGGACATTGGCAGTGGCCCCCTTAGGATCGCCCTCTTCTTGATCCGCTAGATACGGGACGATTTGGATGCGAAGGGCCTAAGTTCACGCCACGGACGCGACGATCTCAACATCCGCGCTTTTTCTCGCTTTTGTGGGCCAGTGTTTTTTGCAACATTCAGAAATCTTTGTTCTGTCCTCTTATTGTCTCAATGAACAACTATCCGACCGCATGACCTCTCAATTCTCTTGGGACTACGACCGCACCGAGATTCTTGCCGACGGCTTTGTTCATATCCTTGGCGTGGCGATGGCCATTGCCGGCACTGCTATGCTTATCAACATCGCTGCGCACGCCGGCAATATGCTGAGGCTCGCCGCAATCGCGATTTATCTGGCCGGGCTTCTTGCTTTGTTCTGTTTCTCCGCGGTGTATAATTTGTGGCCGGTTTCGCCGGTTAAATGGTGGCTGCGCCGTCTAGATCATTCGGCGATTTATCTGCTGATTGCGGCGACGTACACCGCCTTCATGCTGCCGATTTATGGTAGCGCGGCCACGGCGGGCGTGCTTGCAGCCGTATGGAGCGCCGCACTCGCGGGCATGGCAATCAAACTCTTATGGCCGGGCCGTTTCGACCGCACGTCAATTGCGGTTTATCTTACAATGGGCTGGAGTGGTATTTTCAAAATCGAGTCAATCGCGGCCGCACTCGCGCCGGTCACGTTGTTGCTTATCGCCGCCGGCGGGATACTCTATTCGGTTGGCGTTGTGTTCCACGGATGGCGCCACCTTCGCTTTCAGAATGCAATTTGGCATGGCTTTGTCCTCGCTGCCGCGACTTGTCATTATGCAGCCGTACTGACGTCCCTGGCGAAATAATTTGTAGGTCCGAGGATGAATATCGAAAATGTCCGCATGACCGTCGAACCAGTTGGCGATTTTGCACTCAAGGGCCTCCATCGATCCATCTCGGCCTACAACGTACTCTCCGCTGTATCGTCAAAAGTTGATCCGATTGAAGCTCGAAAGGCTGTACGCGACAAAGCGCGGCTAGAGGCCAACTAACACCGCGTACGCTACAAGAGCTCCGATCGCTTTGGTCTCGGCGCGGCTAATGTTATCGGGCAGAGACGTCATCGCCGATCCGGAATGCGATCTGTCGCTTGCTGCACCCGGCTTGCTACGAAACCATGCATTGGGACAAATATACAATGCCACCGAAAAATCAGCGTAGCCCATTACCCATCGACCTCGCCTTGCAGGGCGGCGGCTCTCACGGAGCGTTCACCTGGGGCGTGGTGGATCGCCTTCTCGAGGAGCCCTGGCTTCACATTGTCGCTGTCTCGGGCACCTCAGCCGGAGCAATGAATGCGGCTGTCCTGGCGGACGGATGGACTGAAGGCGGGGCTGAAGGCGCGCGCGCCGCGCTCGACGCATATTGGCAGCGAGTGTCGCGCGCTGCCGCGTTCAGTCCA
>JBARNC010000452.1:0-2417 GCA_049802775.1 Pseudolabrys sp.
TTCGCCAAGAATTGTACGAGTACGCGCGAGCAATTCTTAATGCTCATTTCGACAGAAGCGACCCACAAATATCAGCATTAGGGGTTATAGATGAGCGGGTCGAGTTTGAAACCGCCATCCTCAGAGTGGAGGCGGAATCGCGATCTAGACCCGAGAGAAGCCCCGAGACGTTTCGTGATGCCATACCGGATTTTGCTTCTCTACTGCGTGAGCCTGTCTTGCCACCGCTAGGCTCCAATAATATTTGCGGAGTCTCTCCGCCCCCTTCGCAGCTGATCCCTAAAAAATTCACAAAATAGTCACGCACCCAAATTGCGCGATTAGATTCTCCTTACGTATTTGCCCTGTGCGACCGCAAACTCAGCCGTACAAAATCGTTTCTAGCCCCCTCCGGCCAGAAGTACCACTAACGGGGCACCGGACTTGATATTATCACGTGTCCTTAAAACGAATCAGGTGACAGCGTGGATAAGATACTTACTTGGTTCATGAGAATACGGGGCGCGTTCGCGGACATCTGCCGTGAACGACGGCGGTTGCGGCATCAGTGGGACCACAACGAAGCTTATACGACGGCTTTGCAGCAAATGAATGAAGCGGCGAACCAAATGAGGATCCTCGCTCTAAATCAAAGATACTCAGTGCTAACTATACCCACAGTTCCAGCGGGCGACCCTGTAGGCAAGACCGCCGACCGCATTGGCCGGACGAAACAGCGGCGATCAGTGAAAGAACGGCGTCCACAACGCTCGCATGAGCGCACACAAGCGAAAATCGTTCGTTGATCCGATGGGGGCTGCAGGGCATGTCAGAACGCCGGTTTGTCCTTGTCGATTTCACACACATGAACGGTGCTGGCTGTTTTCGACTTTATGAAGCAGGCCATTCATACGTCCTTCCACGGGCGATCGCGCATGCTGCGACCAAGCGGGAACTCGTCGCCAAACAGCGACCACCGGGCTGGGTGCCACCGAATTCCAAAGGTGCTAACCGAAGCTGAGGTGATCGAGGCGGAAACGGAATTGAAGGCGTTACAGCGTTACGCTCTAGAGGTGGTCGATCCCGAAGCCGAATCTTAGACGCGGTCGGCATCCTTTCGGGGGCGAGTACCTGAATCACATGAAACTGCTTTTCGCCTTTTGGGACGTGCTTTAAGCATCTGCCTGATTTGCGCTGGTGTCTTGCCGCGAACGTCATAACCGCGACGTTCGAGTTCGGCAATCGCCTCCCTCCTGAGTTCTTCCAAAGTTTTCTTACGCGGAGCCATGGATGGCTCAGAATAGGGGACCCCTGTTTGCCTCTCTGTGCTCGCCGTCACAAAAGCTCAATTTTTGGTCTAGCCATGCTCGAAATATGAAGGCAGGATAATCACATCACCGGGGAGGCGCTTGGGGCAAGCGGCCGGTGGCTGATAGATAAATCGCGTGCTTTGGGGGAGCGCGCCATGCGGCACACACGTTACCCGGCGTTTACTTACGTCCCACTGACCAACACCAAGCCGATTGCCTGCCCGCGCTGCAAAAGATATGTGCATCTTATCGAGCGTGCGCCACTCCCTGCTGGCCTAAAGGGCGAGATGCGCACTTTCGAGTGTAAGAAATGCGGTAAGCAAACGAAAATAATCTTTGAAGACTAGGCAGTCCTCTCACCGGTCCCACACGCTCTATCAGCGCGCTTCGAAGTCGGATGTTGCGGCGTGATCTGCCCGGTTATGCCGACTATGTGGCCCGCGTGCCCTACCGGTTGGTACCTGGCATGTGGTGACGTTGCGCCGCGAATCGTGAGCAGGCAGGATTTGATCTTGGAACATGAGGTCGCTGAACACGTTTGGCTTATGGTCGTGCGCAGCGCGGCGCTCAAAAGAACCCACCTGTGGTCCTAATCACTCTCCAACATTTCCGGAGGTCCCAATGCTCGCACGACCTACGTTGACGAGACCAGTTCAGGACGACACAGGTCCGCCAAAGACTCAGGCTCGACCCACCGAGGAACGGTTCCTCTTAAGGGTGGATGGACAAATCAAGCATTCATTCAGTAGCAAAGAAGATGCAGCGGCCGCCGGGGCGGTGATAAAAAAGGCTTATCCCATCGTGGTCGTTACCGTTGTAGATACGGAGGAGCATACTACCGAGATCATCAAGCCCTAGGGAGGTAAAGGGCAACGAGGCTCCAAGTCCTGTCAGCAGGGCTGGCCCCGAGCGACCGGCCGCACTGGTTGCTACGCACGCACCGCGAGAATTCAAATTCGCACCTACGCTCTGCCTCCGCCACCGGACGCTTCTATTTCTGAAAGGTCATTAGCGTTGGCTTAGAAAGATTGGCAGACCGCGCTTGTGCGCGTAAATAGGTCGGTAGCGTTCTGTATTGTACATGCTGGCGACGTCTACCCTTCGCGGGCCAAGCTTGGGGTCGGGAAT
>JBARNC010000453.1:0-1798 GCA_049802775.1 Pseudolabrys sp.
ACCGCCGAATGTCCGCTATTGGGGGTAAAGCGGACATTGGCTCGACATGCACAAATGTCCGCTTATGACCCGACTGCGACAATTCACGTCATTTCGCCACTGGCAATTGACGCATTGCGGCATTTGCCTGCACTATCAAGCGTAGTTTCGGCCAGACGGCGGAGCTCAAATGACTTCAATACAAACCCGATAAATCGCGTTCCGCTTGCCCGCGTTGGGCTGGCGAAGTCCGTTCTTAGCTATAGCGAGCGAGGCGAGGGTGACGGCGCCACGTTGCGTAGGCGTCCATATATAAGAAAAGCGCTGCCATTCCCGACCGCGCGGCACCTCGACATTGGCGAGACCCCAGTTAACGCCATCGTCGGTGCTGAGCTCGACCCGATCGACGCCGCCGTCTGCCCACGACCAGCCCCATATTTCCGTTGCCGTTGACACGGGGACGTTCCGGTCAGGCGCCGGAGCTACAATGAGGGACTCTGGTGCGATCGCCCACACCGGCGTCGTCTCGCTGGTAGGCTTGCCGGCGGCATCAAGCACCGGGTCATTGTACCAGCGGGTGGTGAACGGGCTTGCGGCGCGATGGTCGGCCAGCGTTATGCGCGTTAGCCATTTGACACTGTTCGTACCGTAGAACCCGGGCACGATGAGACGTGCAGGAAAGCCGTGCTCAGGGGCAAGGGGCACGCCGTTCATTTCGTAAGCGATCAGTACATCGGCACCGATGCGTTCGAGCGGTAAATCCTTGAGAAAGGCATCGACCGCGACGCCGCTAAACTCGCCGCCGTCTACACCGTAGGACCACAGAAAGGTTGCCCCCGGGTCTGGCCTGCATTGTGCCAGCACGTCGGCGAGGCGGACACCTCCCCAGGTAATGTTACAAATGCGCCGGGTTGGCTCGAACGGCTGCATTGGACTGCCAGCGCTTGGTGAAAAGTCGTTACTTCGGCTTTGCGCAAGCATCGCAAGTCTCCAAAACCCAGCGTGAGTGGGCGCGCAACCAAGCCGTCGATTGTCAAAGACCAGTCATCACGCGCCAGACGCGGCACGCCGAAGTGACAGAGCACAATGGCGTCCTCGGCCCGGGTCAAACGCTCAAGCATTCGCTCGGGCGTGAGTGGAACGCGGCGGTAGTAGCCTTGCGGATCTAGTTTGACGGCAGTCATGTCAGCTCCTGACTTTCACCCAATGTAAGGCCTATTACTTGTCCCGGCACTCGAATAGGCTCAATGGCCGCTGCAGAAATTCACGCTGGTGCGGACAAGGCCGGATTTTGGCCCGAGATTGCTTGTCCGCTAATGACACCCAAAGCGGACATTCTGGCCTTAATAGACACTCCCCAATCTCGACCATAAACTCAGATCGAAATCGCGGTGCTTTGGGGCAACCTTTATGGCCGAGGCGCGGGTCGAACGGCGGTTGGCTGCCATACTAGCGGCTGATGTCGCCGGATACAGCCGCCTAATGGGCGTTGAAGAGGAAGGTACTCTCGCTGCGCTCAAGGCGTGCCGTCACGACCTCATCGATCCCAAGATCGCGGAGCATCGTGGCCGGGTTGTTAAAACGACTGGCGATGGTGCGCTCGTCGAGTTTGCCAGCGCTGTCGATGCGGTACGCTGCGCCATGGAAATCCAGCGCGCCATGGCCGAGCGCAACGCGACAATTCCAGAAGATCGCCGGATCGAATTTCGCATCGGCATCAACGTCGGTGACATCATAATCGACGCAGGCGACATCTACGGCGACGGCGTCAACATAGCCGCACGATTGGAAAGCATCGCCAGTCCCGGCGCGATCTGCC
>JBARNC010000454.1:0-16101 GCA_049802775.1 Pseudolabrys sp.
GACTGGACGCTCGCCAGCATCCGCCAGCATTCGTGCGAGCATCATGACCGTCGGCGTCTTACCTGCGCCGCCAAGCGTGAAATTACCTACGCATAAAATCGGCACTCCGGCGGGCGCACCTTTCATAGCCATGCGTCTCGCCGCGACCGCGCCATAGACGAGTCCCAATGGTGCCAGCAAGCCTGCGGTGAGGCCAGCCCTGCGCCACCAGAAGGACGGTTCATGCATTGCGGGTCCGTTGGCGCAATTGGAGCTGCATCAGGTAAGGGTCGAGCGACGCCATGGTGCGGTCGAGCGCGCCGCCCAAATTCTCCACCACATTGTGGCCAGCGTCGGCGACACGGGCACAGGCGTCAGGGTCAGCAAGCCAGGCGGCAAAATACGCGGTAAGGCAGTCGACGTCGTTAATCAGTTCGGCGCCATGGGCGTTGTCGAGCGCGGCATAAATCTCAGCGAAATTCCAAACATGCGGACCGTGCAGGATCGCAGTGCGCAGCTTGGCCGCCTCGATCGGATTTTGCCCGCCGTGCTTGACCAGCGAGCCGCCGATGAACACAGCTGGTGCCAGCCGATAGATCAGGCCTAGCTCGCCGACCGTGTCTGCCACATAAATCTGGGTTGTGCGTTTTGGTAATTCCCCGCGCGAGCGCAGCGCCGCGCCCAAGCCTGCCGCAGCCGCGATCTCAGCGACGGCCGGGCCGCGTTCCGGATGGCGCGGCGCGATCAGCGTCAGCAGGCCCGGAAAATTCGTGCGCAGGCGATTATGCACGTCGATTACTACGCCCTCTTCGCCGGCATGGGTGGAAGCAGCTGCAATCACCGGCCGGCCGGCAATCGCCTCCTGTAACGATGTAAGCGCTGCCGGGTCGGCGGGTGGTGCCGGTACGTCAAGCTTGAGGTTGCCCGTGGTGACGACATTTGATGCGCCCAGTTCACTCAGGCGCGCAGCGTCGGACGAGGTGCCAGGAAGACAAAGATCCAGTCGTCGAAGCAGGTCGGCGATCGAATTCGGCAGGCGCCGCCAGCGTTCGAATGAATTTTTCGACAGGCGGGCGTTTACCAGAACCATCGGTATGCCGAGTCCCGACGCCTCGATTATCATATTGGGCCAAAGCTCGGATTCGACGAACAATGCGAGATCCGGCTGCCAATGACCGAGAAACCGGCGTACGAAGCGCGGAATATCGAGAGGGATGAATTGATGGATCACTCCGCGCGGAAGGCGTTGTTCGGCGAGCCCGCCCGAAGTGACCGTGCCGGTCGTTACTAACATGCTGATGCGACGCGCACGAATGCGATCGATTAAAGGCAGAACGCTCGCCAGCTCCCCGACGCTGGCGCCGTGCAGCCAGACCAGAGGGCCTTCCGGTCGCTTGATGCGACTTTCACCGCGGCGCTCGCGCAGACGCTGTCGATGCTCCTTACCGCGCTTGAGGCGCCGTGCCAGCAGGATAGGAGCGAACGGTCCTGCCGCCGCGGACAACAGCCGATACATCCGCAGTCCAACCGGCATTTTGCCGCTCAAGATCTGCCGCTCCTGGTTCTGTCGGCGATCTCGTATGCCCGTGCCGTCGCTCGGTTGAGCTCGTTTTCGACGCGTTGTCTCGCCGCCTCAAGCACTGCATCGTCAGAATCGTGCGGCACATAGATCGCTTCGCTCGCCACAAGTCCCATCCGGCTAAACGGCAAGTTGATGGCCGAGCGATCCCAATTGTCGAGCTCGATGCGTCGGCTCGAGGCTATCGCCACCGGGTAGATTGGCCGTCCGGAATACTGCGCAAGTTTCACTATGCCAAGGCCAGCGATGCGAGCAACTTTTGGAACATCCGCGGTCATTGCTATATTGTAGCCTTCCTTCAAGGCTTCCAGCATCTCGGTAAAGGCGACAGCGCCACCCTTGCGGTGGAATTCAGCGTTGTGGGCGCCGGAGCCGCGGATCGTACCGATATCCAGCCGTTCCGCAGCGCGCGCATTGATCTCGCCGTCGCGGTGACGTGAGATCAGCACCTTGGTGCGATGGCGCGGGTCGTTGCGCTTTATGAACGGAGCCATGAAATGTTGGCCATGCCACATTGCGATGATCGCAGGCATCTCCACCGTGTCGTAGATGCCCGCGGGCTCGAGGACGACCTGGCTCGTGCGCCAGGTAAATCGTAAATATGAGGCGGCCGCCGCGCCGACGGCCTCCTGAAAGGCGGATGAGGTGACGATACGCTTGAACGATGGCATCGTCATTTCAGCGCGCCGGTCGACCAGCAGCTTCGGGATCGAGCAGGCGATGCAAGTGAACGATGAAATAGCGTATGTGGGCGTTGTCGACAGTGTGCTGCGCCTTGGCCTTCCAGGCGACATAAGCGCTGGCATAATTCGGGAAGACGCCGACGATGTCGGTCTTGTTGAGGTCCTTGAATTCGCTACCGCCGAGTTCGCTGAGTTCGCCGCCAAGAACAAGATGCAGCAGTTGTTTTTTTGTTGTGGGTAGTTCTGCGGACATGAGTCGATCCCTGGTCGATGCCCCGCGGCGGCCTACATACTGGGGTCAGGCCGAATTCTAAGCGAATTCGGTTTCACGGTCGCGGACGAGGTCAATCAACGCGCTATGGCGGGCATAGCCTGCGGCTATCAGCGCACCATGCGCAATCTGTGAATCATCGTATTTCAGCGGCCGGCCGGCAAGGTCGGTGAGTGCCCCGCCGGCTTCGTGCACCAAAAGATCGGCCGCTGCAAGATCCCAATCATGACTGCCGCCGGATGCAAACGCGGAATCAAGTGCTCCGTGCGCAACACGCGCAATTCGCAATGCAAGCGAGTGCACCTTGGGCTGAGCTAATATGTCCGGCGTTAACCCGCAGAGACGGTCAAGATAGCGCTTGGGGCCGGCGAGCTTGGCGCCGGTGAGCGCTTCGCCAGGAGTCACCCTTATCGGTGTGCCATTAAGTGTGGCACCACCGCTGCGCGAAACAAGGAACATCTCGTCTGTCGCAGGCGCGTAGAGCGCCGCGATCAGTGGGCGGCCATGTTCGGCGAGCGCGACTGAAATCGTCCAGTCAGCGCGGCCGGAGATATAGGCGCGGGTGCCGTCAATCGGATCGATGATCCAGGTAAGCGGCAAGGCGCGGTTGGGCAGGCGGTCTTGTGATTCCTCCGACAGCCAGCCGGTCCCGCCAATGAGCGCGCTGAGTTGCTCGTGCAGAAATTCGTTGACCGCAATGTCTCCGTCGGTCACCGGCGAGTGGTCGGTGCCCTTGGTCCACCGCTTGAATGGCTGCCGTGCGGTCGCACGCGCGAGCTCGCCGGCGTTTCGCATTATAACCCCGAGTAGGTCGCGCAACGCGACGACATCATTGCCCGGCAACGGTCAATCCCTCTACGCGCAATGTCGGTGCATTTGTGCCGTAGCGGAATTCAAGGTCGTTTGCCGGCGTAAGTGTTCTGAACACGTCAAGCAAATGCCCGGCGATGGTGACCTCGCTCACGGAATAGGTGCGCTTGCCATTCTCGATCCAGAAGCCCGATGCGCCACGGCTATAGTCACCCGTTACCATATTTGCGCCTATGCCGATCAGGTCGGTAACGTAGAATCCGTCGGCAATATCCGCGATAAGCGCGTCGGGGCTCAACCGACCAGGCTCCAAATGCAGATTACTAGGCCCGGGTGAAGTCACCGACGAGCCGGCGCGGTTGGCGTTACCGGTGGTAACGAGACCAAGCTCACGCGCAGTCGCGCTATCGAGTAGCCAGGAGCGAAGCACGCCGTCCTCGACCAGCGCTAGCTTGTTGCAGCCGACACCCTCGCCGTCAAATGGGTGGGAACGCAGCCCGCGCTTGCGCAGCGGATCGTCTATAATGTGAATGCCATCGGCGAACAGCTTGGCACCCATCCGGTCCCGGAGAAAACTGGTCTTGCGCGCGACCGAAGCGCCATTGACTGCACTGGCCAAGTGCGAAACCAGTGAACTTGCCGAGCGTGCGTCGAACACCACCGGTACTTTGCGAGTGGAAACCTTACGCGGATTGAGCCTCGCGACCGCACGCTCGCCAGCGCTGCGGCCAATTATTTCCGGGCTCTCCAGATCCGCCGCGTGCCGGACGGAGGAGTAATCATAGTCGCGCTCCATGCCAGTGCCGTCACCGGCAATCGCGGTCATCGATAGGCCGTGGTTCGATCCGAGATAGGTGCCACGGAAGCCGTGACTGGTGACCAGCACCATTCCGCCGATGCCGGCCGAGGCGGAAGCGCCACCCGACTTACTGATCCCTTTTACGGCAAGCGCCGCCTGCTCGGCGGCTCGTGCGTGTGCCTCGAGCTCGCCGACCGTTGGCAAGTCGGGATCGATCAGATCGAGATCGGGAAAGTTGCGGGCCAGCAGATTTGCGTCGGCAAGGCCAGCGAACTTATCCTCAGGCGTTACCCGCGCCATAGCGACGGCCCGTTCGGCCAAGGCGTCTGCGCCGTTGTCCGCTAAATCATTTGTGGAAACCATGGCCTGCCTGCGCCCGATCAGCACGCGCAGGCCGAGATCGTCACCCTCTGCACGCTCGGATTCCTCGACCCGTCCATCGCGCACTTCAATGCCCAGTGACATTGTGCGCAACGCCACGGCATCGGCGGCGTCCGCTCCGGCAGCGCGCGCGGCTTTGACTAGCCGTTCCGCACGGTCGGTCAGCGGAGTCAGGTCGAGCAGCGAAGAGGCAGAAGCGAGCATCGATTGGCTTTCACATGGGCGCGGGTGCGACGCGGTTTAACCACCGAAACAGGACGATTTGGTCAGCGGTGGCAACACTTCGTCAATCATGGTTTGCAACGGGGCGTCAATCATTCATCGCGAAGGCCTCGCCGCTACGTCCGGTTAACCCAGAACATTAAGCGGATTCGGACGCGTTTCTGCCATGTTTGGCACGTGACCCGGCGCAAAAGCCGGGCGCGGGAGAGTTTCGAGGCGTCAAATGCGAAGTGGCGGATGCGCCGGGTCGGGCCGCGCCTTGCGGCTCGACCCCTTTGGCTTGCCTGTGCGGTTTTACGCAAGCGATGCCGTCGCCGACGGGCAGGTTCGCGATGTCGAACTCCATCGCAAGCGCGTGGTCCTGCGGCGTTCGCTGCACGGCATGCGCATGGCGCTCAATATGCCGGTCGCAGCCTTTGACGGCGTCTCGCTGCGGTTGGTGCCAGGCGAGGGCGGCGCGGAAGATGCGCTCGCGGTCGTGCTCAAGCACCGTGATCCCGCGCTGACATTGCCGCTATTTGTGACATCTCAGCCTGGCGCGGCGCTGGACGAATGGCGAGCCTGGAGCCAAGTTCTCGGCGTACCCCTCTTGCTCGCGGAAAAGGACGCAGGTGCGCGGGCGCCGAATGCGCAGCTGGGCGAATTGCACATCGAACGTCCTCGTCCCCGCCGCCGCCGTCGGTATGCGCTTAAAAAGCGTCGGCCTTCAATTCTCTTGCGGCGTGGACACGGCAAAATCACCAAGGCGACGCCGGTCCATCGTGGCGAGCGCGAGATCATCGCGCGGAATTAGCTCGCTTAGGTTTTTTGCTGTTTGCGTGCTTGTGACGGAAGAGTATGCCCTACAAAACGAGATGGCCGGGACCATGATTAACAGTCAGCGTCACAAGTTACTTCAATTGGCGTTTTCCGGGGTCCCATATCCGCCCGCGGTTGGCGTTTGAATGATAATTGCCTCGCTTGCGTCAATAACAGTGGCATCGCAACCCTGTAGTTTTTCCATGCCTTCGCCTCTTCGCCGCGCCCAGTTTTCTCCGACCTGGCCGGCTTGTCCGCCCGCAAGGCCGAACGGGCGCACCCGCCGGTGGCCGGACAAGATCGTGCATTCCATCTTTTCCAGGAAACGAATGGTGCGACGAATGCCATCGCCTGCATGCCACTGGCCGCGCCCGCCGGAGCCAGTGCGGATGTGGAAGTCCTCGAGCACGACGGGGTAGCGGAATTCCAAGACTTCGGGATCGGTGAGGCGTGTGTTCGTCATGTGGGTGTGGACTGCATCCGTGCCATTGAAGCCGGGACCCGCCGGGGAACCGGAGCAGATCGTTTCGTAATACTGATAACGAGCGTTGCCGAAGTTGAGATTGTTCATGGTGCCCTGCGCAGCAGCAAGCGCGCCGAGCGCGCCGAAAAGGCAATTGGTCACCGCTTGCGATGTTTCCACGTTGCCAGCGACCACGGCGGCGGGAAATTCCGGCGACAGCATCGAGCGTTGGGGGATCACGATGTTGATTGGCCGTAGACATCCAGCATTCATTGGGATGTCGTCGTCGACCATCACGCGAAACACATAGAGTACCGCCGCGCGCGTCACCGGCTCTGGCGCATTAAAATTGGTCGGCTGTTGCTCGCTCGTGCCGGTGAAGTCTACTGTCGCATCGCGTTTTTCCTTGTCGACCATGATCTTCACTTTGATCACAGTGCCCTGATCCATCTCGTAGCTGAATTCTGAATCGTGCAGCCGATCGATCACGCGCCGCACGCTTTCCGCGGCATTGTCCTGCACGTGCTGCATGTAGGCCCTCACCACAGGTAGCGTGAAGTGTGTGACCATCTTGCGTAGCTCGGCGACGCCTTTTTCGTTGGCGGCAATCTGCGCCTTGATGTCGTTGATATTCTGCACCGGGTTGCGTGCCGGATATTTGGCGCCAGTGAGTGCCGCCCTCAACTCTTTCTCACGGAAATGGCCACGGTCGATCAGCTTGAAATTGTCAAACAGTACGCCTTCTTGTTCGATGGTGGTGGCGTTTGGCGACATCGAGCCGGGCGAAATGCCGCCCACATCGGCATGATGCCCGCGTGCGGCAGCCCAGAACAGGATCGATCTCTTCCTATTGTCGAACACTGGCGTGCAAACGGTAATGTCCGGCAAATGGGTGCCGCCGTTATAGGGCGCGTTGATTGCGTAAACGTCGCCAGGACGGATGCGGCCATTATTTTCGCGGATGATTGTCTCGACCGCGCGATCCATGGAGCCGAGATGCACCGGCATGTGCGGTGCGTTGGCCACTAAAGTTCCGTCATGCGCGAATACCGCGCAGGAGAAATCCAGCCGCTCCTTGATGTTCACTGAATAGGCCGTGTTCTGCAGCGATACGCCCATCTGCTCGGCGATCGACATGAACAGGTTGTTGAACACCTCCAGCATGACCGGATCGGCATGGGTGCCGATGGCATGCGTGCGCGTAAGCTTTTTGGCGCGCGTCAGCAAGAGGTGATTTTTCGTCGTCAACTCGGCCTGCCAACCAGGCTCAATCACGATGGTCTGGTGCGGTTCGACGATGATGGCGGCGCCTTTGACGCGCGATCCGGGCTCGAGCTGGTCGCGGGTGTAGACATTCGTTTTGTGCCACGCTCCAGCGGAGAAGAACTGCGTGCGCAGCGCCGGCTTTGGCAGGATAGCGCGCGACCGCTTCACCGCCTTTTCGTTGAATTTGGTGCCGCCGCCGACCGCCTCAACTGACACGGCTTCGACCACCATCTGCTTTGTGCGATCGATGAAACCGAAACGCGCTTTGTGAGCTTTTTCAAAAGCACGTTTCATTGCCGCAGCATTATCGGTTGTCACAACCAGCGCGGTGTCGGTGCCCGCGTAGCGTATATGCGCGCGCACGAATACCTTGATCTGACTCGCCGGAACGCCTTGACCGGCGACTTCCAGCTTGGTCGCTTTTCCAAGCGATGCGCCAACGCGTGCGATCGCCTTGAGTGCTTTGTCGCCGAACGGCAGCTCGATGGCTTGCTCGCGCGTGGCGCGTATATCGGCCAGTCCCATACCATAGGCGGAAAGCAGCGAAGAGAACGGGTGCATGAGCACGCGAGTCATTCCGAGGGCGTCGGCGACCAAACAAGCGTGCTGGCCGCCGGCGCCGCCGAAGCAATTGAGCGCATAGCGGGTAACGTCATAGCCGCGCTGCACAGATATTTTCTTGATCGCATTCGCCATGTTCTCGACCGCGATCTTGATGAAGCCATCAGCGACCTCTTCGGCTGTGCGGCCACCGACCTGTTGCGCCATGTCGGTGAAGGCATTGCGCACGGCATGCGCGTCGAGCGGCAGATTCTGCGAGGGGCCGAAAATCTTTGGGAAAAAGTCGGGAATGAGCTTGCCGACCATCACATTGGCATCAGTGACGGCCAGTGGCCCGTCTCGCCGGTAGCATTTCGGTCCCGGGTTTGCCCCCGCCGAGTCGGGTCCGACGCGGAAACGCGCGCCATCGAAATGCAGGATCGAGCCGCCGCCGGCAGCAACCGTATGGATGAGCATCATTGGCGCACGCATACGCACGCCGGCGACTTCCGTTTCGAATGCACGCTCGTATTCGCCGTCGAAATGGGACACATCAGTCGATGTACCACCCATGTCGAAGCCGATGAGGCGATCCAGACCCGCCTGCCGTCCCGTTTCCGCCATACCGACTACGCCGCCGGCAGGGCCGGACAGTATTGCGTCCTTGCCTTGGAAAAGTTCGGCGGCGGTGAGACCACCCGAGGACATCATGAACATCAGTTGTGCGGCTGACCGCTTCGCGTCGAGATCCTTATCTACCTGCGCCACGTAGCGGCGGAGGATCGGCGACAGATAGGCGTCCACTACTGTGGTGTCCCCCCGGCCGACCAGTTTGATCAGCGGCGAGACTTCATGGCTCACGGATACTTGCGCGAAGTTCATTTCGCGCGCGAGCACAGCAACGCGCTTCTCATGCTCTGGAAAGCGGTACGCGTGCATGAACACGATCGCGACCGCTTTGATGCCATCGGCTTTAGCCGCTTCCAGATCGTCACGAACCGCCGTGAGATTCGGTTCTTGCTCCACTGTGCCGTCGGCACGCACCCGCTCGTCAACTTCCGCCACACGCTCATAGAGCATGTCAGGTTTGATGATGTGGCGAGCAAATATCTTCGGCCGCGCCTGATAGCCGATCTTGAGTGCATCTCGAAAGCCTTTGGTGATCAGCAGGAGCGTGCGCTCGCCCTTGCGCTCGAGCAGCGCATTGGTCGCCACTGTTGTGCCCATTTTTACCGCACCAACGCGGCCAGCCGCGATTCCTTCGCCTACTTTCAGACCAAGCAATTCGCGAATGCCCTGCACGGCAGCATCGGAGTAGGCTTCGGGGTTTTCTGACAGGAGCTTGCGCGCGACCAACATTCCGTTTGGTCGTCGCCCGATGACGTCGGTGAAGGTGCCGCCGCGGTCAATCCAGAAGTCCCAAGGTGGCTGCTGTGATGTTTTTCTCGGCATGGCGCTGAACTTGCAAACGAGGCAGCACTATGTCCGGCCTGTCGGGAGCAAAACAAGCCCGCTAGGCTTAACTCCGCGAAAAAATCGGTGAACCATGAAGATACTATTCGCCTTCGCACTACGCCCGCAGCTGCGGCGAAGGACGAGCAGCAGCAGCAGCAGACCGGCGCAACCGGCGATCGCCGCACATGCGGCCGACAGAAACAGCGGGTCGAGCGCGGCGACTGCGAGTCTTGTCGCCGGTAGTGTGCCGCCGAACAAGAGTACGCCAGCGACGCCGAGTGCGAGACCAATTTTTTTCGCGGGAAGTCGTCATGCGAGGCGGCGAACGCTAGCCTGCTGCCCTACACTGCGCTAGTACGCTCAAAAATTGGCGGGGGCCCGGCGGGTTTTGCCGCCGAGCCCCCTTACAACGTATCAGCCGGCCTGTAAGCCGGGTTCTGTATGGCCTGCGGCGCGAGCCGCAGACGTGACGGCCATTCCTCTCGCACGCCGGTTGCCCGGCGCGTCAAGCAACCTACCCGAACGGCTGATCCGGACTGATCTGGGATTGCTCCCGCGCCGTTCCTATTCGGTCTTGCTCCCGGTGGGGTTTGCCGTGCCGCTTCCGTTGCCGGAAACGCGGTGCGCTCTTGCCGCACCGTTTCACCCTTGCCGCGGCTAAACGCAACGCGCCGAGGCGGTCTCTTCTCTGTGGCACTATCCCTGGGGTTTTATCCCCGCCGGACGTTATCCGGCACCGTTCGTCCATGGAGCCCGGACTTTCCTCCCCGGCCGCCTTTCGGCATTGGCGCGGAGCGGCCGTCCGGCCGACTGACGGGATAGGAATGGTGATAATAGGCCCATACGTCAAGGTTCGTCACAGAACAGCCTTAAGGAAGCTTCTTGTGCAACTGTGTCAGCCGGGTGGCCGAGGACGCGTCTCAATGAGCGCACGCAATGTCAGCAACGTGGACGGATCGGCGATTCCGTCGACGCGCGCCTGCCGAAAATGGCGCTGGAATGCCATAACAACCTCGCGCGTAGCTTCGTCATAGTTGCCGGTCTCTTCGAGGCCGTAGCCGTAGGAGCGCAGGGTCCGCTGTAGTCGCGTCACCGAGTCACCGCGGTCGCCAGGCTTGAGTCCGGTGCCTTCGAGATTGAGTGGGGCAGCGCGCACCCAGTGGCCGACGCCGGATTCGCTCAGCAGCCCCCAGGGAAATTTCTCGCCCGGATCCTGTTTGCGCGCAGGCGCCACATCTGAATGACCTAAAATGCGGTCGGCGCTGATCGGCCCCCGTCGTGTGATGATCGACTTACAGAGCGAGATCACCGCTGCGATCTGGCGCAGCGGAAAGCCGGTGTAGCCGAATTCATGGCCTGGATTGACGATCTCGATGCCGATCGAGCGCGAATTGATATCCGTTTCGCCAGCCCAGGATGCTTCGCCAGCGTGCCAGGCGCGTCGTTCCTCTGGTATGCATTGCACAATGCGGCCGTCCTCGAATACCACATAATGGGAAGAGACCTTGCTTGCAGCTTTTGTGAGCTGTTGCAGCGCGGCCTCGCCCGTTTGCATCCCGGTGTAGTGCAGAAGGATCATGTCGGGCGGGCGTGCGTCCTTGCGCTCGTCAAAATTGGGCGAGGGCGCGACGTCGGCGACAATAAAAGAATCCGGCGTAAAAGCGGACATGGGCCGGACAAACCGGTGGTGAACGCGGGGGCGAGCATAATTCACCGCGCCCGAGCAAAAAGGCAAGGCTTGAAAAACATGCGGCTGCAGCCCGGGTTCTCACGGGCTGCAGCCCTTTTTCGTTCATCATTGACGAATCAGCGGCTTGCCGGTCGCGTGCTGCCAGACGGCTTGAGGCCACCACCCACGGAGCTGTTGCCGGAGCCGGTGGTGCTCGTGGGGCGCGGTGCCCCATAGCGCGCGAAGGCCTGCGCGTTTTTGAGCTCACCCTTCGTCACGGCAAGCTTGAGCTTGTCAGCCGAGCCATTTTGGTCGGGCACCACATCAAAGGAATTCGGCGCAAGCGCTGCCTCTTTTGAGCCGATGCCGAGGAAACCGCCAACGCTGATCACGAATGCTTCGACCTTCCCGCTCTTGTCGAACAAGATGTCGCCGACATCGCCGATCTTGATTGTCGGAGCCTATCACATCGGTGCCCTTGAACTTGGAGGCCAACCATTGATCAGGTTTCTGCGGCGATACAAAGTTCGCTTTGCCGTAGCCTTGCAATTGCGCGGCTGGCGCTGGAGTGGATGAGCTTGGTGTACTCGGTGATTGCGCAAACGCGCCCGTTGCCACGGCGGCGCTGAGTGCGGTGGACAACATCAATTTCTTCAGCATCCTAAGCCCCCGCTCGATCACGGATGAGTTCCTTGACCACAACGCGCGGCCGTGGTCGCCGGGCGGAACGACTTCGAAAATGGAACCGTCTGCGTGCTTTACGCGCCAGCGGTGCGTGCGGATGTGCCCGTCTCATTCTCGTGTACGCGCACCACGGTCACCGTGCATGGCGCTTCAGCAACAACATGCGCTGAAACACTGCCGAGATAACGGCGCAACCTTGAGCTTGCGCGTGCGCCAATCACAATGTGATCGACGCGGTTATGGTGGGCATAGTCGACCAGTTGGCTCGCCGCGTCAGTTGATTCGAGTACGTGATAGGTGATGCGCTCGGGAGCCACCGGAATGGCACGAGCCCAATGCTTTAGTTCGATCAAACGACCCAGATGCGGATTACGGCCTTCGGCGTCCTCGAACTTATCGAGCTTAAGGCGGGCGATTTTCAGGACATTGACGCATGCAAGCCGCGCATTTGGTTCAGTGGCGAGCACACGCCGTACTGAGAGTGCGAGCGCCTGACTAAGCGCCTCATGGCCTGGTTCAAGATCGATCGCTGCCATGACGATCGGTGCATCGGCGAGGTGGCTTACCACTGCGCGGCGGAAGCGCAACGGCCGATTTCGGGTTCTGCGCAACCATCGCCAGACGACGGTAAGAGCACTTTCCCGCCGCATACGGGCGGCCCGTTGTGTGAGGGGGACTTGCTCGGGATGCTGCAGATCGAAAGCGAGCTGCGCGGCAGTCGCGTAACGCGCTTCCGGATCAACCTCCAGGCAGCGCAGGATGATCTCTTGTAGCCATGGTGGCACGGCAGGATTGCGCTCACGTGGAGGCACAGGATCTCGCCACAGTCGCCAACGCCAATTGTCCGCGCGCTGTGGCTCGCCGAACGGACGCTCGCCAGTCGCCAAAAAATAGAGGATTACCCCGAGCGCAAACAGGTCGCTGCGCGGATCGCCGCGGTCGCCGAGGACCTGCTCAGGCGAGATATAGGCGCCGGTGCCGACCGGCCCTTCTGCTTCCTCTTGCACCAGGTCAGGCAGCTGGTCATGCCGTGACAGCCCAAAATCGATAAGCACCGCGTCGTCTGCGCGCAGGATAACATTGCTCGGCTTTAAATCCAGATGGATCACATGCTGGCGGTGGATGTCGTGCAGGGCAAAAGCAATCTTGGCACCGACCGCCGCAATCTTGTCAGGAGGCAGTGGCGTGTTGTCGAGCAGGGATTTCACCGACGGGCCGGCGACAAATTCCATCACGATATAAGGCCGGGCGAAATCGCCAGCGGCGACAAAGCGAGGCGCGTGCGGCCCAGTGAGTCGTGGCAAAATCATTTGCTCGACTTCGTAGCCGACGATGGTAAGAGGATCCTCACCGGGCCGCAGCAGCGGGATCTTCATCAGCATTGGCAAATCATTGCCATCGCGCGCAACGCGCCAGAAGGTCGCCATTCCGCCGGACTCGAGCGGTTCAATGAGATGGAATCCGTCGATTACCTGGCCGGCTTTGAGTTCGTGCCGATCCATTTCAAGCCCCCTCGATCAAGCGGGAGCTCAAGATCAGTGGCAACCCTGCGTCGCGCACCTTGCGTGCGGCGGTTTCGTTGTCATACGGCACGCGCACGTAGACCAGGACGTTTCGTTCCGTATCAAGTGCACCGTAGCAGGCGGCCGGATTATAATCGCGCGGCTGCCCGACCGAACCAATCACCGCGATCCAGCGCCGTTGCGCGAGTAGCGGAATTTCCACGGCCTGCACCGGCTGGAAGCCGGCGAGCTTTCCGGTCGGCGACAGATGAAAAAGTTCCGGGATGTGCACGTGACCGCAGAATGTGGCGTGCGCACGGGTCGCCATGAAGCTGCGCGACGCCGCCGAGACATCGATAATGTACTCCCAATACTCCGGTGCGTGCGCGCTGGCATGCACGAACAACCGGCCACCGTCTTCGAAGGTCAACGGCAATTGCGTGAGAAATTCGCACTGCGTGGAATCGAGCTTCGGCCGCGTCCAGTCGATCGCCTCAGCCGCAATCGAGTTCATGCCACCGGTGCCACTGGCGATGGCTGCGTCATGGTTGCCCAGCAGGGCCACCGCGCCGCTTTCGACCTCGCGCATCACGGTGTCGACTGCAAAGCCGGGGTCGGCGCCGTAGCCGATGTAGTCGCCGAGAAAGATAATGCGATCGATGCCGCCGCGGCGCGCGTGGTCGAGGCTTGCCTCGAGTGCTTCGCGGTTGGCGTGAATGTCGCTGAACAGTCCAATCCACATGACTTCACCAGAGCCCGCTGCAGGCCGGAATTCGGCAACGTTTCTTTAAGTTTAACCGCCGTTAATGGCGTTGACCTGCCGCAACGGCGCGCTTCGGGAGCATTTGGGCCAGTTCCTTGACGGCCACATAATCCCATGATATCCCACAATTTCCCAAAATGGGACATGACGGTATCAGGCGCGAGGCTGACCCGGCTAAGGGTCATTCGTAAGGGTCTCAAGAGCGCCCTTGGGTGCGTCCAGTCAGTGTGGAGTGCGGGGTATGGACCGCTTCGTGGCGAATTTCACGCTGCGGCTCGACTCCAAGGGACGCGTCTCGATCCCTGGTTCGTTTCGCGCGGCGCTAGGCCGCGACGGCTTCGAGGGCCTTTACTGTTATCCCGCGCTGGATCGTCCAGCGATCGACGCCGGCGGAAGTGCGCTGATGGTGGAGATCGAGGCCTTGATCGGGCGCTATGCCCCGTTTTCCGACCAGCGCGAACAGCTCGCCCTGGCGCTCTATGGCACCAGCGAGACCCTGAAGATCGACGGCGAGGGGCGGGTGGTGTTGAGCGAGAACCTCAAGCGTCATGCGGGCATTACCGAGACGGTGGCGTTTGTCGGTCTCGGCCACAAGTTTCAGATCTGGGAGCCCGGCCGTTTCCAGAGCGAGCTCGCGGAGGCCACCCAAAAGGTGCGCGCGCTCAAAGGGGAGCTGAGTTCCCAGGCGGCGCGCAACGCGCTTGGAGCACGGGAATGATGGCGGGCGGCGGCGGCTCGGCTGTCGCTGGCGGACTGGCCCCCCACATTCCCGTGCTCGGCCGCCCTGTGGTCGAGTTTCTCCAGCCTCGTGATGGCGGCGTTTATATCGACGGCACCTTTGGCGCAGGCGGCTATACGCGCGCGATCCTGGCGGCCGCCCACAGTAGAGTGATCGGCATCGACCGCGACCAAACTGCCATCGCCTTGGGGGCGGACCTGGTCGAGCAAGCCAAAGGCCGCCTGACACTTGTCGAGGATCGCTTTTCCAACCTGGACGCGATCGCGCGCACGGTCGGATACAATACAGTTGACGGCGTGGTGCTTGATCTCGGCGTATCCTCCATGCAGCTCGACAGGGCCGAGCGCGGTTTCTCTTTTCGGCTCGACGGGCCCCTCGACATGCGTATGGGCAGCGAGGGTCCTAGCGCAACCGAAGTCATTGCTGCTGTAAACGAGCGCGATCTTGCCGATATTATCTTCTCACTTGGCGAGGAGAGGCATTCGCGTGCTGTCGCCCGCGCTATCATCAAGGCGCGCTCCAGCGTTCCGATCGAAACATCCCGCGCGCTTGCCGAAATCGTCGCATCGGTCGTGCGTTCACGCCCCGGCGACATCCATCCGGCGACACGTACTTTTCAGGCGCTGCGCAGCTTCGTTAATGACGAGCTCAGCGAACTGGTTACGGCACTTCAAGCTGCCGAACGCATTCTCAAGTCCGGCGGTCGGCTGGTGGTGGTGTCATTCCATTCGCTTGAAGATCGGATCATTAAATCATTCTTCGCCGATCGTGGTGAGATCCGTAGCGGTTCGCGTCACGCGCCCGAGGTCAAACGTCCAATACTAACCTTTCGCATTCTCAGCAAACGGCCCGTGGTCGCGGACGAGGATGAGGTCATGCGGAACGCGCGCGCTCGTTCAGCCAAACTGCGTGCGGCTGAGCGCACTGATGCGCCGGCGCGGGCTGGCGTGCCATCCGATCTGCTGCCGCGTTTGCCATCACTCGCTGACGTCCTGAGAGGACGATAAGCATGCGCCTGCTAAACATCCTCGTCATCGGCGCGCTCATCCTGGCGGCGTCTTTTGTATACAAGATCAAGTTCGATTCCACTCTTCAGGCTGAGCGAGTCGCCAAAGTGCGGGGCGAATTGCGCCGCGAGCGCAACGCTATTGCCATACTGCGCGCCGAATGGGCGAAACTTGATACGCCCGCCCGGATACAAGGATTGGCCGACCGCCATTTGGCGCTGCAGCCAATCAAACCGACCCAATTCGATAACCTCGACCGGTTGCCCGAGCGCCCGCCCGCGTTTGTTCTACAGCCTGGTAACGATCCGATCGGCGCCATGCTCGCACCCGCGCCCGAAACGACCGGCGGCGTGCTGCCGCCTCGGCCGAGGTGACCGCGATGCACGGACCGACGAAGCAACCCGAAAGCCGCTGGCAGCGTGTTCTGCGTTCGCTGCTCTACGGCCGCGACGTTGACCGCAACGTGAAGGCGAAGGCGCGGCTCGGCCTTG
>JBARNC010000455.1:0-3409 GCA_049802775.1 Pseudolabrys sp.
TCAGACAACGCCCTTCTTAATACACCTGAAAAATCGACACTTTTCGACGGAATACCTTGACGTGTCTCAGGCTAGCGCCTCCTCGTGCGACCTCAGTACATCTCCTGAGGTGGGAAATTGACCCATATCAACCCGACAACCGGCCCGGCCAAGAATGAGGCCTTCAGCTTTTCCAGACTCGGGGGCTGAAAAGAACTACTCAATTGCCACAGCCGATCGTGCCACACACGCGAGAATTGTTGCCGTTGCCTGTTTTGGGCGATAACCGTGATGGCCATTGCGATCATGGCTCGCTGATGCATGTGCGACGAGGCTTTGCGTCACCCAGCCCTTGGCCCTAAGCTTCGTGAGCCCAGCGCGGCCGCGGGATTAAGCCAGTTTTCAGGTGACGAGATTAGCGTGACTCCTTTACTCAAGGAAATCCGGAACAATCCGTTACTCTGGCCATTGCGCTCGTGCCTGTGGTTTTGGCCGCACAGGTACTCAAGCCCGAACCGCACACGCTTCTGTTTGTGCTTTCCGTCATGGCTATCGTGCCATTGGCCGCGTTGCTGAGCCGTGCCACAGAATCCGTTGCCGCCAGGACGGGCGATATGATCGGCGGCCTGCTCAACGCTACACTGGGCAATCTGACCGAACTGCTCATCGCTGGCTGCGTTGCGCGCCGGACAATACGTTCTTGTTAAAGCCTCCATCGCCGGGGCGATTGTCACCAACGCACTGTTCATGTTGGGCGCATCGTTTCTGCTCGGCGGGCTTAAACATCACGTGCAGGAATACAACCGTAATAACGCCCGCCTTCAGGCCGGCCTGCTTTTCCTGGCGACGATAGCGATGCTGGTTCCATCAGTCGTCGCTGAAGCCGATGCCACCGCGACAACTGCAAAATTCACCCAGACGCTGAGCACAGGCCTCTCTGTGCTGCTCATCGTGACTTACGGACTGGGTTTGGTGTTTTCACTCAAGACACATGGCGAACTCTTTGCTGGGGCGGACCACGCGGAGTCCGGCGAAACACAATGGTCATTGGGCCTTTCATTGGCGACGCTGGCGGGTGTTACGATGCTGGTGGCCCTTGTCAGTGAGGTCTTCATCGAGTCGGTTCAGCAGGCCGCAACAGCGCTTGGGATCTCTCCCACATTTGTCGGCTTCATTATTGTGGCGCTGGTGGGGGGAGCGCGTTTTCCGCCGCACGCAAAAACAGTCTGGACCTCAGCGTGGGCATTGCGCTGGGGAGCGCTTCCCAAATCGCCCTCTTCGTCGCACCGGTGCTTGTCCTTGCCAGCTACGTTATCGGCCCGATGCCGATGAATTTACAATTCTGGCCGGGCGCGGTCGCAATGATCCTGATTGCAACCATAACCGCGAGTTTTGTGAGCAACACCGGCCGTTCGACGTGGTTTGTCGGGGTGCTTGTCGTGACCGTGTACCTGATTTTCGCCATGACGCTTTACCTGTTGCCGCCCCAAGTCCAGTGAACGGCCAGGACGATCCTGGGGGATTGCATCTTATCGCGCTTGCATTCCAGCTGAAGAAGCACAAGCATCTCGCGTAACCGGCGCCAATTGCGGCATTCGCGCGCGAGGCGTTGAGGGGGCTGAGCCGGGGCGACATTTGCAAGCTGAATTGGATCGTGCGCGTGCGGGCGCAGTGGCCGTGGCCACCGCGATATGGCTCATTTTGGTCGTCATTGGTCCCGCACATGGACAAGTGCCTGCAGAAATCTCTGGCGGTATGATCAATCTCGGTGGCCGCGGCTGGACCCCGGCCGAAGAAAAACTCGTCACGTCGGATCGCTCGGCGAACCAGCTTGGGTTTGACGTCCGCGCGGGGTTTGCATCCGACTACATCTATCGGGGAACGACACTATCCGATCACAAACCGGCGGTCGGCGCCGCCATCGAAGCGACGTTTGCCCAATTCTACGCGGGCGTTTCGGTGGCCAGTGTCAAGTTGCCGACACAACCGGCTGCCGAAATCACGGTAAGCGGCGGAGTACGTCCAAAGATCGGAGATGTCGATTTCGATCTGCGCATGACCTACTTCCTCTATCCCGGCGAAACATTAGTCGGCATGACCAACGGCATTGATTATTGGGAGGCAGCCATTCGCGCGGATAAACGGATCGCCGAATCGATCCGTGTCGCCGGCGGTTTCGCCTATTCGCCGAACGTCTCCAATACCGGCGCCTGGAGCTGGTACGCAGCGGCTGGTTTGGGTTACGACGTGCCGAGCGGTCTGCTGCCGGCGGACATCGGCGTGTCGTTCACCGGAGGCGCCGGCTATTCCTGGTTCGGCAATCAGTCTCAGGAACTCGGCGGCTTTGCACTGCCCGCCTACCTCAATTGGCAAGCCGGTATCACGTTCACCCGCAAGATTTTCAACCTCGACCTGCGTTACTACGACACCAATTTGTCGAAGGAAAACTGCTTTGTCTTTACTGGAGACCCCAACGCAAGGCCGGGCGGCAGCATTAATCCCATCACGAACCCGGAGGGCCTAACCTCGCGTTGGTGCAACGCCACGTTTGTTGCAAAGGTCTCGTTTGCTTTGAATTAACCACTCGGCGTCAGCATCACCACTAATCCAGATACCTCTGTTTTGGAGGCCCATCAGCATGCCGAGCTGGCTCGAACCGGTTGGAAACCGCGCCCAACTGCATCGCGCCGCCTACATTCCATAGACATCCATTACGCGAATACGGAGAGGTCGATGTCCGCTGTGAGTCATTAGCGGACATGGCGATAAGTCAGCGCGATGTCCGCTTAACCCGCGGCCAAGCAAGGCGAGCAAGCATGCCTCGCGCGTTTGGTCATACTGGCTGGCCAGTCCGACAGCCGGAATGTCCGCTTTGTGCCGTCTTCGCGCAGGTCGCCCGCTCGACGTCGATCATAAAATCGCGCGTGATCGGCACGACATCACGCTTGGTCGAAAGTAGCAATTGAAACACCATATGTGAGCCGTGAAGGAATTCGAGTTCGACGGCGGCGAGATAGAATTCCCACATCCGACAGAACCTTTCGTCGTAGATCGCCACCGCCTGGGCTCGATTTTTGGCGAAGCGCTCGCGCCAATGTTTCACAGTGTAACGATAATGTAACCGCAGTACTTCCATATCGTCGCACCACAAACCGCAGCGCTCAGTGGCGGCAAAGGTCTCCGACAGCGCGGGTACATATCCGCCGGGAAAGATGTATTTGCGGATGAACGGACCGGTAGTGCCGGGCTGCGACATCCGGCCGATGCAGTGGATGAAGGCATAGCCGTCAGGCATCAGTAGCTCGCGGATCTTTAGGAAATACTCGTCGAAATGTCCGATGCCGACATGCTCCATCATGCCGACCGAGACTACACGGTCAAATTGGCCGGTGAACTGCCGATAATCCAACTCGCGAAACTCGACACGATC
>JBARNC010000456.1:0-6545 GCA_049802775.1 Pseudolabrys sp.
GGAGGGCATTATGGCCAGCGGCCCCGTGTGCCGCACTTAAAGGCCGAACACATGGCTGCACCGACCAAGGCTGCAAAACGTGAAGAAAGTTCTTGCCAACTCGGAGCCGTCCACACATGGCACAAAGGGGTAAAGCGGACATCGCGGTTTATGCAAAAAGTTAGTTGCTACACGGCCAAGCCTGTCTGAGAGCCTCGGCAGCTAACTTATTGAAATTTTCATGCAGGCGAGCTGGCCGGGCGTCAATGTATTGTAAGACGATCCGGACACCTTGCATCTTGGTCGCGCCTTTGGGCGCACATGCGCCTGCAGCAAATTCAACAAGTGCTTGTACCGAGCCAGCACAATATCCCTGCAAAAAGAGGTCATCTTTAGAATTGGAAATATAATTACGACACCCAACAATATTTGAGCTGGCGCTCAACGGATCTTCCGCGAAGGCTTCGCCGCAAGTAAGAAACAGCCCCGTTGAAAGCATGGCAGCATATCGTATCGCCGGGGGCATCATTGCGAGCAATCTCATAGCCGCCTCCAGTGGCCGTCGTACCGAGCTTCTTAGCCTATGGAATTCCCCGGCCAAGGAGCGACTTTTATGGCGCAACGCGCCAGCCAATAATGTTCGCTTCGATTAACCCGCCTATTGCCGAGTTGCGCCATTCACCGTCGCTCCAATAGCAGAGATAGGGCAGAGGACGTACGTGCCACTTTGATCCTCGCACAGAACCTGAAGCGGTCGATTTGAGGAGGGCATGCCCTGGCCGAATTCGTTTAAACGATATTGCCGGGTGACCATTTCGTTACTTCAATCGCTCCCGAATTTTTTCCAAACCGGCTCGCGCGCAATTGTCGTCCAACTTGGCTCCGGGTGCTCCGGCAGCGCCAATTGAGCCAATAATCTCATCGTTGAGCTTAACTACCACGCCGCCACCAAAGAACATGACATGCGGAAGTTTGGCGAGCGGTGCAATTGAATCCTCACCCTTAGCAAGTTCGGCCAATGCAAGCGTGTCGTTTTTGAAGGAAACACTGGTGTATGCCTTGTCATGAGCGCTATCGAGGGTGTGAATGCCAGCGCCGTCTCCGCGCAACGTCGCGATCGTAGCGCCGTCGGCGTCAAGCAGCGTCACCGTCTCGTGGTAGCCCTGTTTGGCGCAGGTCGCGACTGCCTCGCCTACCGCTTCGAGCGCGAGGCTGGCAGGAATTCGATGCGTCTGTAACGTGTCGGCCCATGTTGCCGATGCGGCGAGGAACGCAGCTCCCGCCATCGCTGCTATTTTGGAAATATGCTTCATAGTTTGCCTCCTCTGACCTGACGGTACTTTTGCCACATGTAATATTGGCGCGTCGCCGGCCTCACCGGCATTGCGCGGCCCTGACCTTGATGTAGCGTAGGCCTGCGGTAAAATTACTGAACGCGTCACGGCGGAAACATGGCCTCAGCGCTGCCCGTGCCTAAAACATCCCCCCGGCATCAAGCGCCTGCACTTGGGCGCGATAAATCGAAATAGAGGGCGGCAACGCAAAGCGCAGCCAACAGGATCACAGTGAACCAGAAAGCGACCCTTCTCCCCATAAGCGTACTGTAAATCACAACTGACCATCGAAAATAGAGGTGGTCCGCCCGCCGACTTTGAAGTCGGCACTTATTTTTACCACACCGGTATTGCGTTGCCTCTGATCGTTCGCCCGTTGCCGTAGGCTATTGGGTGCGTGACGTATCGTTAGATTTCCCATGATGGAAATTGTTCCGGTCATCGTTGTCATCGTCATCGCGACCGCACTGGCATTTGCGCGATGGCTATAGATATTTTTCGGTCCGTTGGATACGACGCCGGTTAGCAAGTTCTAAAATACCTAGCGCAACATGGGAGCACTTCGATGGTCGCATCGATTTGTGGTGCTTTTGTAGCTGCACACGCGCAAGCTGCGGCACATTCCACCTAAAGGAATACGCGGATCAGGGGGTCTCGTCGCATGCGGAGTAGACCGGCTGACCAATTTTACCGCGCTGCCAGCTACATGGACAAAATCCTCAAAGGGGCGAAGCCGGCCGACTTGCCGGTCGAGCAGCCGACCAAGTTCGAATTGATCATCAACCTCAAGACCGCCAAGGCACTTAGCATCACTGTGCCGCCGACGCTGCTTGCACGCGCCGACGGAGTGATCGAATAAAAATGCGGCATGTCTGCTTTTGGCACAAAGCGGACATTCAATTCGCATTCCGAGACGCGGTTTCGCGGGCCAGCGCCGCAAGGCCGGCGGGCGTGTCGGGTGCAGGCTTCCACCCAGTGTGCATAAGTTTGGCGGGATCGGCGACCAGCGTTTCCCCCAGGCGTTGCCATTCCTCGGCGCGGCCAATGACTCTTGAGGCGAGCGCAATTAACGCCGGTGGGACAGGTAACAATCCCGGCCTCCGCCCTTCGCCCTCACGTAAGGCTGTGACAATTTCGGTCAGCGTCAGCGGCGTAGGATCCGCCACGACGTATGTCTCGCCCTTAGTAGCGGATGACGCTAGTGCAAGGTGAATGGCGTCGATCAGGTTCCGCCGCGCCAGCAGCGATCGGCGGTTGTGGCAGAGGCCGAGCGGCAGCGGCCACGGTTTTCGCGCAAGTTCCATCAGACGCGCAAAGTTGCCCCTAACCCCGTGACCATAAATCAATACCGGCCGCAGGATCGTGAACGGCACGCCGGCGGCGCGCACGGCGTCCTCGGCGGCAAGTTTGGAGCGTCCGTAAGCGTCAGTCGGCCGTGGTGCATCGGTCTCGCGTAGAACCCTATTGGATGCCGGCCCGCTCTGCGCACGGATCGACGACATGAAGACCAGGTGGCCAATGCCGCTGGTTTTCGCGGCGCTTGCCAGTTCCGCAGTCGCCAGGCGATTGACTCGATCATAGGCTTGCTCGGCAATCTCCGGTCCGGCGTGCGTGATGCCAGCGAGGTGAACCACCGTCTCGACATCTCTAAGCAGCGGGCGCCATTCGACCGGGCGCGTCAAATCCGATACGGCAATCACCTCGACCGACCGAGGGAATATGTCCGCTGGCTGCCGCATCGCCGCTCGCACGGAATGTCCCAGGTTGGCGAGCTCGGCGACCAGGGCACGTCCAATGAAGCCCGATGCACCGGTCACAAGTATGCGCGTCACGATTTGCCCCGACCAAACACGAACACACGTTACCTATAATGTTGCGGTCCCATCGCTCCCCGTCGCCCGGACGCAACGCGAGCGATGGTCCTGTGGAATCATTGCGGACCCCTCCCACTGACTCATCGTCATGTCCACTATTGGGGATAAAGCGGATATGGCCAAGACCTATTGCGATGTCCGCTATCGACCCTAAACAGACATCAGCCAACGGCATGTGCGATTGCGGAGGATCAATTTAATACTTGCGTGCTGCGGGCGCCATTCATTAAGCACCTCCAAGTCCACGTGCGAACGCGCAAGTATTTCCCGGCCTGCCTGGTCACCCACTGGCCCGGCGATCTTCGATTTGGTCGGCCACCTCGTCGCATGTTGCGGCTAGTTCCAAGTATTCCTTCTTGGCAGCGGCCTCTAAAGTCTTCTCAGCAAGCTCTCGATATAAAACTGCCTGCTCCCGGAAATAATCAGAGTTGTGCATGCCACTTGCACCCGCGCCGCGTTGTCTGGCGTTTGGGAAGCTGCACGTCGGGAGCGGCTGATTTAGGGTCTTGCCTGACTGATACGACCCGCGAGGGCCGCTTCCGGCGAACCGTTCACTTGTTTGCCGCTATGTTGCGGACCGAACGGGTTACGCAACAATCATTGCGGCCTTTTCAGACCTCCGTGCCAGAAAGGTTGCAGGGAAATTCTGGACCAAGAAACTGGGTTGTCAAGCAAACAAATTATCGACCCACCACGGCAACGGCCGCTTTTCCATCCGTATCCTAAGCATTTGGCTTTGGCTTGGGGGGTGGCCGGGCTTCTCATCGATGAGTGTTTAGATGAGAGCGAACGGCAGTGCCTGTTCAACCTTGTCGCGGAGTCCTGCATCAACAAACGAATCCAGGAATCGATTGCGGTCGACTGCTACCGCATAGAAGAGCTCCGCAACTCCGCGTCCCAGCCGGTCAAGAGCAGGGCCTGCATTGGGTCGGCCGATTTCGATGCCTTCCGGGACGAAGCCAGTGCAATACCAGAAGGCGCCGCAATTCTCGAAAGACTGCCGACTCCGCGACACCAAGTCGCTCACGAACGGTTTAGCATTCGCGATGCAATGTAAAGGCACCAAGACGATCCTCACCTTTCATTTTGCGAAGGATTTCGTGCGCAGTGCCATCGAAACGTTGATCGTGGACGCCCCAAATATTCTTCCTCAATCCTTACTATAATGCGGCGCGTCGGTGACTGCCCCGGCCAGGCGCCGGGGAAACCGCTACTGCTGAATGTCCGCTCTTGGCGCTAGGTCGCTAATGACCCAAAGCGGACATTCCGGGCTGACTCGGCGAATGATCGACCTGGGGGCCCACCTGTTGCTCCCGCTTTGATCTAAAAGTGAGGTGTATTAAGCTTCACCTTCTATTGTATTTGAACTATTGGGGTCGAGATTGAGTTATATCGTGAATTGTTCCCGTTTTTCAGCGGCAGTTGGATTTTGCGGTCTAGCATATCTATTTGGCCTTTCGGGCAACATCCGCGATCTCAGCTTCATTTTTCCGGCACAGGGTCAATCGCCAGCACTTACGAAATCACAGTCGGATGCGCTCAATACGTACAACAGCGCACTCAGTGCCTTTAAGTCGATCTTGAGCGAGCGGCGCGCGCAGATCAATGCGAATGAAAAGCTGCCGGATACGCCCGGACAAGCACTATACATTGCTCGCATCAACATGATGAGCGCATATAAAGATCTCACTGACGCGCTTCCTTCCAAAATCGGCAGACCCAATAAATTTGGAATTCCTCCCGCATATTTCGATGCTGACAATGAGCCGCTTATCGACGAGTATAAGAATCTTTTTCGCATCATGCAGGCGCCACCCGCCAATGCGCAGAAATCCGATACGCCATTTAAAGACGTTGTCGACTTTGGGACCGCAATTGCGCGGATCAAGGGTCTTGATGCAGCGCAAGCCGAAGTCGCGGGCCGTATCAGCCTGGCCGTCTTCTTTGCTGAGACAGATGGCAATCAAAACATAGGTAATGCGCGCTCGAATTCTTACAAAGGAAGTTTTCAGACAGGGGTGTCCGAGGACAAGATTGGTCAGAAAAAATGGGCGGCAATCAAGAAGTCCGTCGCAGCCCTTGATCCCAAACTGAACGCTCGCGACGACAGGGAAGAGGCGCGGGTCGGAAATTCAGATCAGAGATACAATCACTGGACTGCCGTGAGGAACGGCCTCATGAACGCGCACGCGGACCTTTTCCCGAAAATACCGGCAATCATGAAAGCCTTGCCGGACCCGATCGATCAAATGAGATTTTTCGAGCTTATCCAGATTATTCCCAGCCCGGCCAAAGCCGCGCTCAATTCGGGCAACCTGCTTAGTTACAGGATTTCTGAGCCGCGAATCATGGGATACTTGCGCAACAACAGCATGTTTGCCTTCGGCAAGGCTGACAGAGCGAAAACATCCGCAACCATGCGCGAAATTCTGGATTCAATGTGGCTCTTCAATGATATATTCGATCGCGCGCTGGCCAAATTCGGCGAGATCAAAGCGCAGCAAAAAGGCTGATTGATCAGGCAACCGCTCTTCAGGGGGGCAATGTCGGTCGTATCGCGAAGAACATTCACCAAAGGTCTGCTTGCCAGCGCTTTGGTACCGGGCAATTCGGCGGTTGGGCAACCCAACGATCCGGGAAGTATTGCCATTATCGATACCCCGAACAATGCCGCAAAGGTCGCGGCGAAGTTGTCTGCCCAGAACGTGAAGGTCGTCGTGCGGTTTTTCGCGCGAAAGCCCCAGCCGGGTCTGCGCGAGAAGGTCATGGCGTCCGACGGCAACATGATCGACGGCGTCCGCGAGCCGACCAGATTGATCAGAAACGGCCTTTCGATCGTTTCTCTGTACCAGTATCGAAATAACCTTCCCGAGAAATTTCTAAAGGGATTGGAAGATACCGGTTCGGCAAAGGCGGAAGTCGCTGCCGATGCAAAGGCCGCGCTAGATCAGGCCAGGCTGGTCGGGCAGCCCGAAGGATCGGCAATCTATTTCGGAGTCGACTTCAATGTGAATCGCGCCGCCGTGGACCCTGTTCTCGAGTACTTTCGTGTCATCGGTCGGACGGTCGGCAGCCATTATGCGATAGGGGTTTACGGGAACGGGTTCGTCAACCGTATCCTCCGCGAAGAAAAATTGGTGTCGTACAATTGGATAAGCGCATCGCGGTCGCACGAAGGAACCGTCGATTTCTATAACAGCGGACAATGGCATCTTTTTCAAAACCAGGTTGACCGTCGCTGGTTTGGGCCGCCCGGCAAATGCTCGAATGGCCTCGATGTCGATACGAACCTGCAGAACCCCAGGGTATCCGGCATCGGCGCGTGGGGAGCGGGAGAAGTCGACAGAAGCCGGAACCA
>JBARNC010000457.1:0-4485 GCA_049802775.1 Pseudolabrys sp.
TTACTAAGATGGACATAGTTACCTCCCGAGTTGCGACAGTCTGCAAACTAGGAAGGAATGAGAGTGCCCCTGTGTGACGGGGGTCACAGAACGACGATGTTTATGGGATTTTTACGCGCACGAACGACCTCACCTCCAGAGGTCTTTGAACGGCTCCGGCGACATCGCCGTATAACCCACCGTATTGGCGATGCTGGCGTGCCCCAGGTAGTGCTGCAGTCTGCGAGTATCCATGCCCTTGCCAGCCAGGGCAAAGCCGGTGCTGTGGCGAAGCATATGGGCGTGAACAGGGAAGGGCAGCTTGGCAGTCTCGCCAGCCCTCTCGATCATTCTGCCGATGCCCATGCGACCGAACGGTTGCCCGCGCTCATTCACAAACACATAGGCCGTCTTGGGCTCTTGCTCGCGCTGTAACCGCTTCAGGCCAGCCAACTCATCGCGCTCAAGGTAGTGAACGCTATCGGTGCTGCCCTTCAGTCTGCGAACGGTGATGGTGCGCTTGGGCAAATCCAGATCATCCCACCGCAGATCGCAAGCCTCTGATACCCGGAGCCCGTGGCGATAGATCAGGAGCCCGATCAGCCAGTCACGATGGCCGTTAAGGTTTGCCTTCAAAGCAGCCAGCAGCTTGTCCATCTCCGACTCGGTGAGATGCTCGCGGGTGCGATAGGTCTTGTTGGGTTTGCGTCCCTTCGATGCAACTGGTCGCATAACAGAGCGTTCGACCAATTTGAGGGGAGCCGTATTCATTGAGAATTCTCCCGATGTGACCATGAGACTGATCGCATAATGGGATAGAATGTGACCAGTTGTGGAGTTAATTCAGCGCAATGATGAGTCGTTATTCAGCGCATCCGTGAATCTTTCTTGCGTGCGCTTGCCGCGTAGGGGGCTAGGCTTTGGCCAATACTCGTAATGGCCATCACCTTGCAGCAAAGGGTGCACGTGTCGCAGTGCCTGCCCATCGACGGGCTTAGTAAGTCTAGGATTAGGCGTCAGTGCCTAATAAGTCAGCCAATCATTTGTGCGCTCGAAAAAATCGCTAGCCTTTGGCTTTTCCGGTTTTGGATCAGGCTTTCTACCTTCCTGCATGTAGTCGAGCAATTGGCCGACGAGCCCGAGCGCATCAACGATGTCGTCATGCTTGCCGGCCGGAAAACTCAATAACTCTGAGCGCAGGTCAGATAACCATGCTGCGTTCCGAGGAACATAAAGTCCTTCGAGCGCCATGCGTCCACGAATTGATTGAGCTCGTACAGCCTTATCTCCACGGGTCGGAAACTCTCTGCGATAAACCCATGCGCGCTTCTCGCGCTGCATGCGGTCGATAAATGGGCCGACACCGGCCTTGATCTGGCCCTGCTCCTCAGCCCATTCGCGCGGCTTCCAGTCTTTGACTAACGAACAAAATGCCTCAATCCATACATCGGATGAGGCTTGCTTGCGCCACATATCCAAAAGGTACATGTGCCCGTCAGGATCGACGCCGACGACAACATGCACGGTCCAATCGCCGCCATCTGCTGTCACCGCATAATCAGATGCGCCATAGACAGCCAACGTTTCAAGTGCTGGCGCTGTTACGTAAGACTTGAGCCATGCCGCCTTGAAGTAGTCACCTTCTTCTGGTGCGGGGCGCTGCTGATAGAGAGCTGACCACATCATCGGAGATGCCTCACGCTGCCGAGCGCGGAGAAAGGCTCCGTAGTTGTATCCGTCAGGCTCGTCCCAAAGATATTCGCCGGGCTTGCGGCCCAGAGCATCATTGTTGCCATCGGCTATGGCCGGGATTGAGATAACACGCCCGCGAACAATTCCTCTATCGATTTGATCTAAGACGCGCCCAGCTACATCTTCGGCATGCCAGCGGGTGTTCATTAGAATCCGCTTTGCATTTGGCTTTAAGCGCGCGGAAAAGTCGTCGATATACCAATCCCAACGCTTCTTACGGACCGTCTCGCTGTAGGCATCCTCTCGATTTCCGAAAAAGTCGTCGCCCAGGCCAAGATCAGCGCGGAAGCCGGATATACCTACGCCAGCACCCACCCCGTAATACTCGCCGCCGCTTGTCAGCGCCCACCGATCAGATGCTTGACTATCCGAAGCAAGCTCAATCCCAAGAACTGCGGAATCGAGTGCAATATCGTTTCGAACACGACGCCCCCAACGTTGCGCAAACTCAACCGAGTGGGTAGCGGCCAGAATGCTGTTCTTCGGAAACCGCGCCAAGTAATGCGACGGGAATAGAACCGAAAGCCATGTGCTTTTTGCCGAGCCTGGTGGAGCGAATAGCAAAAGCACCTCATCGTCGCTACCAAGGAAGGCATCAATTTCCCGGCAAATAAGTCGATGATGAGGAGCGGGCTCAAAGCCTTTGTAGCGGCCCCACTCTGTCAGATTGCGTCTAATCAGACGCCGCCTTAGGAGCTCTTTCGCTGCCGTTGGACGTTTCATTGTTCGGCATTGTTCTCAATGGGCGGTCGTACTGGTGTCACCATCGTCATCATCTGCCTGAGCGGCAATCGCCAACAATTCGGCGTCAGTCATCTGGTCTGGCGGCTTGTCTCGGCCTGTTGAACTGATTGTCTGTGAGGGCCGACCATAACCGCGATCCAGAATTGAATTGGCTGCATATCCGCGCGCAGCGTGAGGCGCCTTCCTGTCCCGCATGATGTCGCGAAGGGTTTCAATCGCCTGTTTGGTGTACTCACGGGCAAGTGCCTGCCCTTCGCCAACCAGCTTGGGCCGCCCACCAGGATTGCCCGATTTTCCCTTTTCAAATGGCATCGCTGTATCCGTTTTGTATTTTCAATGTCGCGCACTTGCCGGGCCGCTCCATTTCCTGTCCGGTCAATAATCCGGATTTTGCCCCTGCGAAGCCCGCCACACGGCAGATGCCCCGCAACTCATATTCCGAACTGGTGGGATAACCTATTGATCGATATAGGCCGAATTTCCCGATTTTTTCGGAATGTGCGTTGAATTCAAAAGAGAAATAGTCGGATTTTGATTCCGCCATTCCCAGGTTCGAATCCTGGCGCCCCAGCCATTGATCTTGCTACGCTTTCTCCGTTTTTCCGTTCGCGATTTTGAGCGCGGTCGGGAGCTTGGTCGGGAGATTTTCGTCCTCCTTTTGATCTTCTCGCGCCTTGTATCGATTCAGTTTCTCAATCGCGTTGCTCCGCGCCGTGACGAGATTTGAAGAGATGCTGTTTGCTGCCCGGTGCATGAGTCCGCTATTGGCACAAAGCGGACATCGAAGAGTCGTAAAGTGTCAACTGGACAGGCACAAATGCGCGATGGACTAGCGACTCAACATCGCCTCTCCGGCGTTGCAGCTCTTCGTGCGGCCCTTCGCTGAGAAGTTCAAGGTGTCGGCGATGGCGATGCGCATTCGGCTGGAGAAGCTCGGTTTACTCCACCGCGAGATACCGCGGCAGCAATCTCTTGGCATCGTCATCGTCGCGCTCCTGTTCGAACGATTGGATCGCCGTCGCAATTTCGGCATCTGCATCGGCTGGAAGGTTAATGCGTTGCTTGCGCCGAACGGTACGGGAATTTGTGTTGCCAAAATAGCGATAAAGAAATTGGTAAACTGGCGATCTCAGTTTGAGAATTGTGGGTCAAAAGCGGACATACCAAAAAGTCCGCGAGATGTCCGCTTTACCCCCAATAGCGGACATTCTCCGGTCGAATTGTAATGTCCGGCCAAAAGCAGGCATGCACTAGTTATTCGATCACCTCGTCGGCACGACGGTGGAAGGAACTTTATCGCCCAAGATCCGGTTGACTCTTCGTTAATGACGTAGTCGTGAGGAGGCCATCATGGTTGATGTGTCAAAACTCAAGATGGACAAAATTGAACATCCTGCGACCTTTTACGCCACGCCCGATGATATTGTGAAAGACAATGACCTTTCTGCTGAAGAAAAGAAGAAGGCGCTTAATAGCTGGGAGCAGGACGCGCGTCAGCAACTTACCGCAAGCAGCGAGGGGATGGCTGGTAGCAAGGAAGGCGTCGATCCGAGTGATCACCCTCGCCTTGGTGAAATACAGCGCGCCAAGGATAAAATTGGTGAGAAGCCGAAGCACAAACCGTCCCAATAGGCCGTGGTACTTTATAAATTGGTTTGGTCATTGTCCGCTTTTCCCCAAAAGAGGACATTGGCCTGCGCGAATTTGGGAGTTTGGCTGGAAGCCAACGGTCTGCAATCTTAAGACTCATCCTTGGCGCCGCTCAAAATACCCTTCAACAGTTTCCATGCTGGTGCGAAGGCAAATCCGATTACTGGGATCGACACCGCACCGATTGACAGTCCAACGGCCCCCGATAGGACGGCGGTAACTATCCATTTCATCGCTCCGGCGGCGGACGGCAGCGCGTGAGCAGCTGCTTCGGCAGCGGAGTTGATGGCTTGGCCAAAGAAATGCAGGCCGTACGCCTCCAGACCATGCACAATAATGCCGCCACCAACCCAGATCATG
>JBARNC010000458.1:0-29169 GCA_049802775.1 Pseudolabrys sp.
CAGAAATAGCGGAGGCGCGCGTGCGGCTCGGTGGCGAGCTTTTCCAGCAGCGCAGCTGTGAGCCGCGATTTCCCGATGCCGGCCTCGCCGGAGAGCAACACCACCTGGCCTTCAGCCGACTTTGCCCTTTGCCAGCGCCGAAGCAGCAATTCGAATTCTTCATCCCGCCCGACGAGAACGGTCAGACCGGTCGCGTGCAACGCCTCGAAGCGGCTTGCCGCGGAACTCGCGCGCAGCACTGCCCAGGCCCGCGTCGGCCCGGCGATGCCCTTGATGTCCCTGGGCCCGAGGTCCTCAAGTTCAAAGAGATTGCCGAGAAGGCTGCGCGTGCTGTCGCAGACGACAACCATGTTCGGCTCGGCGATCGCCTGCAGGCGCGCCGCGAGGTTCGGTGTCTTGCCAACCACAGCATGCTCCCGCAATGCACCCTCGCCACCGCCGACCACCACCAAGCCGGTGGCGATGCCAATGCGGACCGAGTGCGGCTCGTCCGCGCGCGTCTTGAGCCGTGCAACAACGGCAACGATATCGAGCCCGGCGCGTACGGTTCGCTCGGCATCGTCCTCATGCGCACGGGGATAGCCGAAATAGGCCAATATCCCGTCGCCCCGGAAATCGGCAAGGAAGCCGTCATAGGCTAGCGTAATACGGACACAGGCTGCCTGAAAGGCATCGATCACGGCGCCCATGTCCTCCGGATCGAGTCGGGCCGATAGAGCGTCCGAGCCCACCAGATCGCAGATCATCACGGTCAAGTGACGGCGCTCGGCAGCAGCAGCCAGGGGGGAGTAGTCGCTCGGCGCATTCTCCTCGACTTCGCTCGTAATGAGCGCACTGGGAGAGCCGCCAGCCATCGCCTTAATCGCCTTGATGAGACGCTTCCTGTCGCCCAGCGGGACCCCGAGCTTTTCGAGATCGCCTTCGGTCAGCTCCGGCAGCACATCGGTGTCGATAGCGTTCTCGATGAATGCTGACTCATACTGTCCGAGTCCCAGGTTTCGCAGCCAGCCGCCAACGTCCATGGTAGCGCCCTAGTCACATTCCAGACTTGCGAGCGGGCTGTCACCAACCCAAGACGCGCGACCGAAGAGCCGCAGCGCGAAGTACCCCGAGCCGTCTGAACAAACCCGAATATAAGCTAAGCCGATGCCGGGCTGCGCCCGCGCCGCGAGTACCGCCGCACCGCCAAGAAGCGTGATGAACTCGCGCCGTCTCATGTAGCCCTCGCGAGAGCCTCAGGAGCACTGCTTGCGCAATGCCTAAAGCCTAGCACTTTGCGACTGGGCGATGTGTGAGAAATGGCATACAACCCGCCTCCGACGCTGATCAGGGCCAATGTCCGTTACGGGTCATTTGTGACCTAGCCATTCAGCGCTAGCGGACAAATGCGGGCGCGGTCGGATTGTCCGCTTTGTGTGCCATGTGTGGGCGGCTCCGAGTTGGCAAGAACTTTCTTCACGTTTTGCAGCCTTGGTCGGTGCAGCCATGTGTTCGGCCTTTAAGGTGCGGCACACGGGGCCGCTGGCCATAATGCCCTCCCGCGTCATTAGCGGACATTCCGGGCGGCGATCAGCATGTCTGCTTTGTGGCAATAGCGGACATGAGCCTATGATTTGCAATGTTCGCAACGATGTGCCGAAATCTGAAAAAAACAGCACAGGCCGGGCTGATCCCGACTGCGGATGCAAATTTGGGGGGATTCACTATGGGATTCAGCCGTTGGCAACTATTTAAAGCATTGGCGGTGATCATTGGTGCTGTCGCGATCGTTTCGCTCGCCTTGATCCATTTTATTCCCGCACCGCCGTCGAAGGTTGTTATGGCCACGGCCTTCAAGGGTGCTTCTTTCGAATATTACGGCCGGCAGTATCGTGAAATCTTTGCGCGCTATCGCGTTGATCTGGAGCTGCGCGAAACCGCTGGGGCGGTCGAGAATGTCAAGCTGCTGCAGGATCCGAAATCCGACGTACAAATCGCATTTACGACCGGAGGCGTCTCTGATGCGAAACATGCGCCCGATGTGCTTTCACTGGGGACCGTCTACAACCAACCATTTTGGATATTCTATTCCTCGAACGAGCCGCTTGATCGGCTCGCGCAGCTAAAAGGCAAACGTATTGCAGTAGGTCCGGTCGGAAGCGCTACAAGATACACAGCTGAACAAATCCTCGGTAAAGGTGGCGTAAACGCGGAAACCGCTATGCTGCTGCCTTTCGCCGGCTCGGCAGCGGACAAGGCGCTGAAAGATGGCAAGGTGGACGCCGTTTGGATCATCGGCGTGCCAGAGGCGACCGCTGTGCAATCCTTCCTGCGAAATCCCAATGTACGGCTAATGAGCTTTCCGATGGCGGAGGCTTTTACCCGTATTTTCCCCGATCTCATTCGGTTGGTATTGCCGCAAGGTGTGGTCGATGTTGATCAGAATATTCCGCCCGTCGACGTTCAGCTTATCGCGACCACGTCGAAGATTTTAATTCGCAGCGATCTTCACCCGGAAATTGTCCAGCTTTTGCTGCAAACAATGAAAGAAGTGCACAGTGGGTCGGACATTTTCCATCGTAGCGGCGAATTCCCCAATGGCACCGACACAGAGTATACGGTTGCCCCAACGGCTATTGATTTCTACAAAAATGGTCCATCGTTCCTGCAAAGGCATTTGCCTCTGTGGTTATCCGTTCACGTGCAAAGAGCAACAGCGGTGCTAGTGACCGGAATAGCGATCGGTTTTCCGCTGTTCCGCTTTCTGCCTCAGCTCCACAATTGGATAACGCGCCGAAGATTGTTCCACTGGTACGGCCAGCTCAAGGCTCTGGAAGCTTCGTTCGATACCAATCCAGGCGACAAGCATCTGCGAGAAAAACAAGCCGAGATCGAGCGCATTGAAGACGCGGTCAGCCACATCCGTTTTCCACTCGCTTTCTCCGATCACGTGTACAACCTTCGTAGCCACATCGACATTGTTCGACGAAAGATTGCATCGCGCAACGATACATCGGGACGGATTGCGGCTGAATAACTGAATGTCCGCTTTGGGTCATTAGCAGACATTTTGCGATGCGGGAGCGATGTCTGCTTTACCCCGAAAGCGGTCGAAATAGCGGACATCGCGAGTCCCGATGGAGGGCAGAGCATTTCTGCTCTGCCCTGTACTTCAAACGTCGACCTGCTCCGCTGTCGCGAGGGCATCGTCCACATCAATGCCGAGATACCGGACAGTGCTCTCTATCTTGGTGTGACCAAGCAGAAGCTGGACGGCACGCAAATTCCCGGTGCGGCGGTAGATTTGAATAGGTCCACGACGAACATTCCGAGCGCGTGCAGCATCGCAAACATTGCCCAGAATGATGCGATTATTCTGCTTCATGACAAGAATCTATGCTGGATGAAATTTTCGTAAAACACAGAGGATCATGTCGTTACCTCTGGGAGTCGTGACCCTAATTTCCTGCCGCTCGAGAGAGAATCGCCGCAGTCTTACCGAACAAACCGAATCTGTTCCAATGCGAGCAGCGGTGTCCGAGGACCTGCGTCGGACACGCCTTCTTCGTCACCGGCGAGCGGGTCGATAGTCGCGAGCTTGCCGAAATGAATGCCGTTCTTCGCCTCGATCGAACGGATAGGCACCTGCGTGGCGGTGCCGAGCTGCGGCGAGGTGAACACGCCGAACACGAACTCCTCCGGCTGGAGGCTTTGCTCCTGACTCATCTCGTAGCCGGTGGCACACAGCTTTCCAGTCTCGTCGTGGATGAATGCGATGACCTTCCAGTAGGTTAGCGGAATGAGGACTCCGTACATGTCGGGATCGCGGTCAGTGAAATAGGGCCCTGTGAATACCGAGATCTTCATCTCGTCTTCCCGCGCGTGCTGCAGGGCATAGTCTTCGAGCGCCAGCCAGATCGGAGCGTTGAACGCCTGCATCTGCGGCGCGACATTGGTGACGTGCATCGTATCTTCGTTGCCGCGCTTGGCGACCGCGCGGGTGCCCCAGCCGGGATCCTCGCGCCGGGTCATGTGGCCACGGCTGTATTTCGGGGGGGCGCCGTAGCACTCCTTCATGATCTGCTGGGATTTGGGAATTCGCGGATCCCCTTTCCAACGGGCGCGCGCGCTTTTCTTCGACAGGTTGCCGTCGATATTGCAGCCGCTGAGGAAACACATACGCCGGCTGCGGCTCATCACCACGGAGAAGTGTTCGTAGCGCAGCTCCGTTTGCGTCTCGCCGTCGAACTCGAAATCGAGAACGTCATCGGCGTGGCGCGTAACCGTGGGCAAGTCGACTACGAATCTGGACCCGAGGAACTCGGGATCGTATCCGCCGCGGTCGCGATAGTCGGAGGCAACCGATTCCGTTTCGTCGATCAAATCTGTCTCGCCGCCGTCCGCCGGGAACGTCAGGCTAGCGCCGCCGCTCAGCGGGCGCAGGAGACGGGAGGAGCCTTTCCCCACCGCTAAGGGCGGCTGCGCGGGCGGCCGGGTCTCGGGCTGCCGCCGCCGGCGTCCGGAGCGGATGTCGTCGAGAAGCTTCTTCACCACGTCCGCGCGCACCGCGTAATTAGTGGCGAGAAAGCTCCCGCTGAAATGTAAGCCGACGGCCTGGCCATTGGTGAGATCGAACACCACGGAGCCGGAGTTGCCGCCGAGCGTCGTGCAATTGTGGCACAGACGCGTTGACTGGGTCTGCGTCACGCCGCCCGGGGCGAGGCGCTTCTTATTGTAGATCTTGCCGTAGATGCGCTCCATTAGGTCCGGTTCGGGGATGCGGCTGTCATAGGCTGGATAGCCGATGGTCGCGACATTCTCGGTGTTGACGATCCTGGTTGCCAGGTCAATCGGCTCGGCGAGTTTCGCATTGCCGGAGACGATTTCGATCTCGAAGAAGGCGACGTCGGGTCCCGGCGGCTCTTCGATGTGCAGCGGTTTGAGGAGCTTGAAGACGAGCCGCTTGGAGTTGTCGATCTCCTGAAGGAAGTCGACATCCGCCGATATCTGCCCGTTGAGGCCCATCTTGAAGGCAAAGCCTTCGCTGCCGGCGGCGAATTCGTTGGCGACGTGCCGATTGGTGACGATGATGTTTTCGGCGACGAGCCAGCCGGTGCCGACCCAGTCGAGCCGCGCGCCGGTGAGATCGATCCGGCCCACCGCGGGAATGGCGCGGTCCAACAGGGGCCTGGCCTTTTTCAGCCGCTCGCCCCAGATCTCGCTGTCGGCTTCGTCAATGAAGATGAGTTTGGTGACATTATCGCGGATCGCCAGCACCGGGCGCTGCCGACGCATGACGATGCTTTCCAGTTCGATCTGCTTGTCGACCGCTTCGGGCGAGGGCGCCGTGGTAAACGCCTCCAGCTCGGCGCCAGTATCCCGAGATTCCTCCGCTAACTTCGGGTCGTTCTGCTGGACTGAGGCATTGTAGCGGCGCAAACGGGCGAGCTTCTTGTGTGGTTGGGCCATCTTTCCCTCATAAACTCCGGCCTCACTGACCAATCGCAATCGGGGGAGAGGCCATCGCGCAAGCCTTTGTGCGAACAAGCAGCATCCTAAAGGGTCGTAGGCCTGCGCCAACGCGCGCGCACCCGTAGAATACGGGCTGGCTTGGCAATGTCGAGCACTTCACTTCCTGTCAAGGTCGAAGCCGTGTATCTGATGGCCTACGAAACCTTCGAGGATGTCACAGCTGACCTTCCACGCTTCATCGACGAGGTCTACAACAACCGCAGACTCCACTCCGCGCTCGGCTATCTCAGCCCCGCGCAATACGAGGATCGCCACGCTGTCAAAACCGCCGCCTGAAACTGTCCGCCATTAAGGGCGACTCCAGGTAGATGTCCGCTTTTGGCACAATGCGGACATGGGCTGGTGCATTGCAGGTGTCCGCTTTCAGGGGTAAAGCGGACACTCATTTGGGATAGCAGTGAGGCTTACGTGTCGTAGATTTTCCAAGGCGAGAGGTTGATGGGTACCGCCTGCGGGCGCCACACGCGCGCTGTGAAACGACTGCCGATGATCTTCTCGCTGCTCGCCGTGCTGACTGCGGCCGGTCCTACTGCGCGCGCGCAGGACCCGGTTCTTCACGGCCGAGCGCTGCTCGCGGAATTCTGCGGGCGCTGCCATGCGATCCGGAGTGTCGGCAAAAGTCGACACCCTGGCGCTCCGCCGTTTCGAACGCTCGGCCGAAACTTCGACCTCGATCAGTTTCCACGCCTGCTCGAGCGCGGCATCTCCGCCGGCCATCCCGACATGCCGGAGATCAAGTTTAGTTTTGACGACGCCAACGCCGTGGTCGTCTACTTGCGCACGATCCAGCAATAACCTTCGTAATCGCTTTAGCGGTCGATGGTGATTTCATCGCTGCGGGCACGAGAGACACAGATCATGATGGTGTCTTTGCGCTCGTGCTCGGTCAGCACAAGGTCACGGTGATCGGCCTCACCCGCCAATAATTTGGTCCGGCAGGTACCGCAGGTGCCGGTTTCGCAGGAGCTCGGGACTTCGAGCCCATGCTCGCGCAGTGCTTCGAGGATTGTCTTGCTGGTTGGGACATCGAGAATCGTGCCTGAGCGCGCGAGTCTCACCTTGAACGGCTTGTCGTTCGCTTTATGCGTCTCTGCCTCGCTGAACGCCTCGAAATGCACGGCAGTGGGCGACCAGTGGTCCGTCATGGCGCGCACTGATTCCATCAACGGTCGCGGCCCGCAGCAGTAGAGGTGCTCGCGGTTTTTTCGCTCGGCGAGGATCGGGCGCAGATCGAGCGAGCGTGATGAGTCTCCCTGGTCGTAGTGGATCGTGACCAGATCCTTGAATTGCGGCGCGCTCAGCTCATCGTGGAATGCGGTCGTTTCCGGCGAGCGCGAACAGTAGAACAGGCGAAAGCGTTTGCCCTCGGCCACGACCTGCCTGATCATCGCCATGATCGGGGTCACGCCGATGCCGCCGGCAATGAACAGAAAATCCTGAGCACGTGGCGGCAGGCCAAAATCGTTCACCGGTGCGGTCACCGTCAGCGCGTCGCCGGCTTTCACGTTGTCGATCAGGTTGCACGATCCGCCGCGCCCGTTGTCTTCGCGCTTGACCGCAATCTGGTAGCGATCGCGCTCGGCCGGATCATTGCACAGCGAATATTTGCGCAATAAACCGTTCGGTACCCGCACGGCGATGTGCGCGCCGGCGGTAAATTCCGGCAATGGCTTTCCGGCCGAATCGCAAAATTCAAGCAAATGGATGCCGTCCGCGATCTGGTCGTTACGCGTCACGCGCAACGACATCGTCAGCGGTGGGTCGATAGCGGCCATTATGTCTCTGAAGTGCGGGCGAAACACAATAAGTGGCGACTTTATTGCGTAAGGGCAAGGGATAACCGATGTCGGCCGGCGTCGTTTGTGCCAACGACCTACATCGCCTCTGATTGCTACGTTGTAAAAAAGCTGGTCGATACGCCGGTTGGCCTGCAAGTACGCCGCATCACGGTCTCGGGAAATGGCCCCGGCTTCGCCAAGCGAAGTCGGGGTTTCTATTTGTGGCCTTTCGATTAGCGTCCTCTTGACCCTTGGCGGAATTTGTTATGCTCCCGGCAATAAGGCGGCGGGTGACGGGTTGTGCTACCGCCGCAAGTGCCAGGGAGGATGCCATGACAATCCAATCGATTGCGCGCGCTGCGGTGATTGGCAGTGCGTTCGCATTTTTGTCTGGCCCAAGTCAGGCCGCGCCGCAGAAGAAATATTCGCAATATTTGGGAATCTAGCGTGTCGCTCGAGGGATTCACCCGCGCCGAGATTAAAACCAGCGGTGCGCGCATCGTCACTGTCACCGGCGGTAGTGGACCGCCGGTGCTGCTGATGCACGGCAATCCGTTTACGCACCTGTCGTGGCACAAGGTCGCGCCGATGCTGGCGCGCGATTTTACTGTAGTGGCCACCGATTTGCGCGGCTATGGCGATTCCGAAAAGCCTCCAGGCGGCGAGGATCATGTCGGCTACTCATTCCGCGCCATGGCGCAGGATCAGGTCGAGGTAATGACCGCGCTCGGCTTCGATACGTATTATGCTGCCGGCCATGATCGCGGCGCCCGCGTGCTGCATCGCATGTGCCTTGACCATCCGAAAAAAGTGACGCGGGCGGCGATCCTCGACATCATCCCGCAACACCATTTGCTCAACCACGTGACACGGCAGTGGGGCACGTTCTCCTGGCACTGGTTCTTTAATATCCAACCCTACGATTTGCCTGAACGGATGATGGGCGCCGATCCGGACTGGTTTCTCGAAAAGAAGCTTGCCAAGACCAAGCAGGGGTTGAGTTTCTTAGATCAGGAAGCGCTTGCCGAATACAAGCGCTGCTTTCGCAACCCTGAAACCATCCACGCGATCTGCGAGGACTATCGCGCTACCTTTGGCGTCGATCTGGAAATGGACACCAGGGATTTCGAAGCTGGCCGCAAGATTGAATGTCCTGTGCTATTGTTGTGGGGCACGACCGGCGGCGTCGGCCGTAACCACCAGCCTGGCCCGGCCGAAATTTGGCGAAATTACGCCACGAATATTGTCAGCGCCAAAGCGCTGCCCTGCGGACACTATCTTTCCGAAGAGGCGCCGAACGAAACGACGAAAGTGCTGCGCGAGTTTTTGACCGCCAGACTCTAAATCGCCGCGGGTGTCGGCATGTCGAGGAAGCTGCGCACCGCATGCCAGTACAGATGGCGGTTGACGGCGACCGCCACTGAATGCGCGGTGTTCGGCAAGGTCACCAGTTGTTTGTCGCCGTGCGGAAGCTGCCGGTAGAAGTCGAACAGATCTTCGACAGTCGCGATGCCGTCATATTCGCCGCGTACTAACAATCTTGGGATCGACCATGACGTGCGGGTTGGTGCCTGATCGCCAAATTGCGGTTCAACGTCCGCCAGAAAGTTGCCGACAGCAGGATCGGTGGTGCCGGCTTTGTCACGCGTAAAAATGCTTTCGATCATGGCGCGGTCGCGCCTGCGCATATTATGCGTGCGAAAATATTCGAGCTGCTCGGCGCGTTTCTTAAGTGTCGGCGATTCTGTGCCCCTGTAAGTGAATGCCGCCAAGACCAGACGGTCGACGTGCTCCGATTCGATCGTTGCGTAAAGTGCCGCGCGCAGTGCTCCTGATTAGGCGCCCATGAAATGAATTTTCTGGCGCCCGGTTTCTTTAGCGATCACCGGTCTTGCGCGCCGCTGGCAATGTCGGAATTGCCGCTGGTGCGCCCTGATTTGCCGTAATTCTCGTGGTCCATGGTCCAGACATCGAAACCCCAGTGTGCGAACACATTCATCATCGAATATTCACCGTGGCCTGGCGTATCGAGATCGAATATGCGCCACGTGACCGAAGTGCCATGCACAAGGAACAGTACCGGCCGAGGCGGCTCGCCCGTTTTCGGTGCACCAAGTCGCTTCCGGTAGCGTTTTCGGTGCACCAAGTCGCTTCCGGTATATGTACAGAGGCGCATCGCCCCTCTTCGCCCAGTACTCGGCGCTCCAGATCATGCCGCCACCCGCTGGTTGCGCGCCTATTGGCAGGCCCGACAGACGTCCCTCGCCGACGCCCAGTCCGGCGCTTTTGAGAATGGCGCGACGTGGCAGGGCGCTATCGGATTTCATAGGCACCTCCCGAACGGCGGCCATAATCGATTGGCCGGCGGCCTTATTAAGGACAAGCTAGCAGTTTGTTGGAACGGCGGGCAGTTTACTCGCCCAATGGAATTAGTTCTGCTAGGGGTCGCACAAGGCGCGCTTTCCAGGGCGCGCGGCGTTGAAGGCGATGCGGCCGGCGCCAAACCGGAGGAATGATGCTCAAGTCCGTGCGCGCGGTGGCGCGATTTCTTCATAAGACGATCGGCTGGAATCGGATTGGCTTGCTGTTGAGCGTCGCCATCATTGCTGTCGCAGCGGTGGTGCTCTTCCACATGCTGCGCGACATCAATGTTGATGAGGTGATCGCGGCACTAAAGGCAACCGAGATAAAAAATATCGCAGCCGCGACATTTTTTGTGGCTTGCGGCTATTTCACGCTCACCTTCTATGACTGGTTCGCCTTGCGTGCCATTGGCCGCGCCGAAATTCCCTATCGCATTGCTGCACTCACCGGCTTCACCAGCTATTCGATCGGCCACAACATCGGCGCGACGGTTTTCACCGGTGGCGCCGTTCGCTACCGCATTTATTCGGCGTACGGGCTCGACGCGATCGAAGTGGCGAAGATCTGTTTCGTCGCCGGCCTGACCTTCTGGCTCGGCAACGCCACCGTGCTTGGCCTCGGCGTCGCCTATCATCCGCAAGCTGCCGGGCCTATCGACCAGCTACCGGATTGGCTCAACCGCATCATCGGCATCGCAATGTTAGTGGTCCTTGTGTCCTATGTAAGCTGGGTGTGGAGCGCCCCGCGCGAAATTGGGCAAAGCGAGTGGAAAGTCCAATTGCCGAGTGGACCATCAACCCTGCTGCAAATTTGTATCGGCATCCTCGATCTCGGCAGCTGCGCGCTGGCGATGTACATGCTGCTTCCGGGGGAGCCAAATGTCGGATTCGTGACGATGGCAGTGGTGTTCGTGTCGGCGACACTGCTCGGCTTCGCCAGCCACGCACCGGGCGGCCTCGGTGTCTTCGATGCTGCAATGCTCGTAGCGCTATGGCAATTCGACAAAGAGCCCTTGCTGGCCGGACTGCTGCTGTTCCGGTTGCTGTATTATATCGTGCCGTTCGTGCTTGCACTTGTCATCCTCGGCACGCGCGAAATTTGGCTCAATCTGAAAGGCGCGCGCCTGGCACTCGAACAGAAACTGATAACGTCTGCGATCGAACCACTCCGCAGTGAGATCGAGGCTGAAAAAGCCGACGCCGACTGATCATGGCGATAAACGATGACCGCCGCAATTTTCCCTCCGCCACTGGCTTGGTGGGCCGGTTGCGTGGCGCGTGCCGGGCGTTGCTTGGTCAGACCGCCGTCGCTAGTATCGGTATCGCGCCCTCGGCCGGCCACTCACTTGCCGGAGCGCAAGCTCTTTTGATCGAGCAACTCATCGGCGGCTTGCCTGGTGCCGCGATCGTGCTCGACCGCGAAGGCCGGGTGATCGCGTTTAACGAAGCGGCCACAGGCATTGCACCGGCGTTGCAGCGCGGCGAGCCTGCACTCATCGCACTGCGCATGCCGGACCTAGTCGGCGCGATCCGTCGAGCAGCCAAGCGTCGCGAACCGCAGCGGGTGGAATTCTTCGAACGGGTGCCCCTTGACCGCTGGTTTGAGGCTTTCGTGACCCCCGTCAGACTCGCGACCGGTGGCGAAGGCGGCGTAGATATCTTGCTCATGATTTTCAACGATCTCACCCCGTTGCGCCGGGTAGAGGAAATGCGCGCCGACTTCATTGCAAATGCCAGCCACGAGTTGCGCACGCCGCTCGCCGCCTTGCTCGGCTTCATTGAAACTCTGCAGGGCACGGCCAAGGACGATACCGCGGCGCGCGCAAAATTCCTTGCCATCATGCAGGGCCAGGCGACTCGCATGGCTCGGCTGATCGATGATCTGCTGTCATTGTCGCGTATCGAACTCAACGTACATTTACAGCCGAACACGCCGGTTGACCTCGTGCCGATCGTACGGCAGGTGGTCGACGGCTTGCAGACGCTGGCGCGCGACCGCCGCGTCGAGATCAAGGTAGCCGGGCTGCCGGACACACTTATGGTGTTAGGCGACCGGGACGAACTGATCCGCGCGCTGGAAAATCTGGTCGAAAACGCGTTCAAATATGGTGCCGTTGGCAAGCGGGTCGACATCACGGTCACCCGCGGACAAGCGCGCGCGGGCACGCCCGAAGCGCGCGTGGCGGTACGCGACTATGGTCCGGGCATCGCCCCCGAACATCTGCCGCGGCTCACGGAACGGTTTTACCGGGTCGACGTAGCCGACAGTCGCGCGCAGGGCGGAACCGGATTGGGGCTGGCGCTCGTAAAGCATGTGCTCAACCGGCACGGGGGCCGTCTTACCATCGAGAGCACACTGGGCGCCGGTGCTACCTTCACAATGCACCTGCCGTTGCGCACTGATGATTCCGGGGTATCGGCGGAATCACAATCTAATTCATAGAGTTATACTGTCATGTCACTGTCACCAAAGCTTTATAGAACGGTGACATGCGACGCCTATGGCTGACCACGACTTCGGATTTACCAGCGCTAAAACAGAAGAAAAAAATGTCCGAAGCCGACGTGGAGAGCGTTTTTTAGAGCAACAGCGGCCGCCCAGTTCTTTTGGCGCAAAGACAGGGGCGATGGGTCTGATTTGGCCCGCGCACGTCTTTGGCCGCAAACATGGAGAGAACCCTTGAAACACTGGACCGCATTGGCAACCGCCGGCGTCATCGCCGCCGCCGCGTTCGTTCCGGCCAAAGCCGCCGACATTTCTGGTGCCGGCGCCACCTTCCCCTATCCGATCTATGCCAAATGGGCCGATGAGTACAAAAAAGTCACTGGTAACGGACTGAACTACCAGTCGATCGGTTCCGGTGGCGGCATCAAGCAGATCAGCAATAAAACCGTGACGTTTGGTGCGAGCGATGCGCCACTCAAAGGTGAGGAACTCGACAAAATCGGCCTCGCTCAGTTTCCGGCCGTGATGGGTGGTATCGTGCCGGTGGTCAATATTGAGGGCGTCAAGCCAGGCGAATTGACCATAGACGGCCCGACACTCGCCAAGATCTTCCTCGGCGATATCAAGACCTGGGATGATGCGGCGATAAAGAAGCTCAATCCAAGCGCGAAGCTACCCAGCCAGGCGATCGCGGTCGTGCACCGTTCGGACGGCTCAGGCACAACGTTCAATTTCGTGTACTACCTGTCGGACGTGAGCGCGGACTGGAAGTCGAAGGTCGGTGTCAACACTTCGGTGCAGTGGCCGATGGGCATCGGTGCCAAGGGCAATGAAGGCGTTGCCAATAACGTCGCCAACACGAAGGGTTCTATCGGCTACGTCGAGTACGCCTATGCGCTGCAGAACAAGCTGACCTACACCAAGATGGTCAACAAGGCCGGCAAGACGGTGACGCCGACCTCGGAAGCGTTCCAGGCTGCGGCGGCGAATGCTGACTGGAAGTCGCAGCCCGGGTTTGGCGTGATTCTTGCCAATCAGCCAGGCGACAAGTCGTGGCCGATGACGGCGGCGACCTGGATCCTCGTCTACAAGCAACCAGCGGATCCGGCTGCCACCGGCGGAGCGCTCAAGTTCTTCGCCTGGGCCTACAAGAACGGCGCCAAGATGGCCGAGAGCCTCGACTATGTTCCGATGCCGGCCAATGTGGTCACAGACATCGAGAAGTACTGGCAGAGCGAGATCAAGGACGCGAGCGGCAAGCCCGTGTTCGCGATGACCAACTGATCTTAGGTTCGATGGGAAAGGGCGCCGTCATGGCGCCCTTTCCTTGTCCACCACCGGCAGACAGACGGCTTGTGCTGCGGCCGGGAGGCGGCTTGAGTGACTCTCCGGAACGGCGAAAAGCCCGAGGAGGGCCGGATGCAATCGACCGGGAGGCGATCGGTGGTTGATGTGGCGCTACAGGGTTCAGGCGTCTCGGCCGCGGAACAGATCGACCGAGCCAAGGTTCTGCAACGCCTGCGGCTGGGGGACGTCGCATTCCGCCATCTGACCCGCGCCGCTGCCGTTGCAGTACTCGTCATCCTCGGCGGCATCATCGTCTCGCTGGTTTTCGGTTCGTGGCCGGCCCTGCACAAATTCGGATTGAGTTTCCTCTACGTGGAGGTCTGGAATCCGGTTACCGAGGAATTCGGGGCCATCGCGCCGATCTACGGGACCGTCATTACCTCCTTCATCGCCATGCTGATTGCCGTACCGGTCGGCCTGTTCATTGCGTTGTTCCTCACCGAACTGTGCCCAATGTGGCTGCGCCGCTCGATCGGCGTCGCCATCGAGCTGCTCGCAGGCATTCCCAGTATCATCTACGGCATCTGGGGCCTGTTCGTATTTGCGCCGTTCCTGCAGCAATACGTGCAGCCGTTCCTGATCACGGTGTTCGGCCCCGTGCCGGTGCTCTCGACTTTGTTTGAGGGCCCGCCGTACGGCATCGGCATTCTCACCGCCGGCCTGATCCTGGCGATCATGGTGCTGCCCTTCATCACCTCGATCTCGCGCGACGTATTCGAGGCGGTGCCGCCAGTGCTCAAGGAGGCGGCCTACGGGCTCGGCTGCACCACTTGGGAAGTCGCGCGCTACGTCGTGCTGCCGTTTACGCGGGTTGGCGTGATCGGCGGCGTCATGCTCGGTCTCGGCCGCGCGCTCGGCGAGACCATGGCAGTCACCTTCGTGATCGGCAATGCGCACCGCATTTCCGGTTCGATCCTGGCGCCCGGCACCACGATCTCGGCGACCATCGCCAATGAATTCACCGAGGCGGTTGAGGACATTTACACCTCATCATTGATTGCGCTCGGCCTGATCCTGTTCGTCATAACCTTCATCGTCCTGGCCATTGCGAGGCTATTGTTGATGCGTCTCAACGCGAGGGTCGGAGTCTGACCATGACAGTGTTGGTTACCCCGCTGTACGCGAAACGCCGCCGCCGTAACGTCATCACGATGGGGCTTGCTTTTGCCGCGACGGCATTCGGTCTCGCCTGGCTGGTGCTGATCCTGGCGGTGCTGTTGTGGGAAGGCTTCAGCGGCCTATCGCTCGCGGTGTTCACCGAAATGACGCCACCGCCCGGTTCGGCTGGCGGGCTGCTCAACCCGATCATGGGCAGCCTGGTCATGACGGTGATTGCGGTATTGCTCGGCACGCCGCTCGGTATCCTTGCCGGCACCTACATGGCCGAGTACGGACGTTACGACAAATTGACTACCGTGGTGCGCTTCATCAACGACATCTTGCTTAGCGCGCCCTCGATCGTCGTCGGTCTTTTCATCTATGAGATCATGGTCGCGCAGATGGGGCATTTCTCTGGCTGGGCGGGGGCGGTGTCGCTGGCTGTGATCGTGGTGCCGGTCGTGGTGCGCACGACCGAAGACATGCTTACGCTGGTACCCGACACACTACGTGAAGCTGCCGCGTCCATAGGACTGCCGCGGTCGCTGATGATCCAGAAGGTGGCCTACCGCGCCGCGCGTGCTGGCATGATTACCGGTGTATTGCTGGCGATCGCGCGCATTTCCGGCGAGACCGCGCCGCTCTTGTTCACTGCCCTTAACAACCAGTTCTGGAGTCTCAACCTGAATGCTCCGGTCGCGAGCCTGCCGGTCGTCATCTTCCAGTTCGCACTCAGTCCATACAAGGACTGGCAGAGACTGGCTTGGACCGGCGCGCTCATCATCACTCTGGCGGTGCTTGCGCTGAGCATCGTAGCCCGGATCCTCGCAGCACAGAGAAAATCGTCATGAGTATGGCAGCTTTCACCGCACCAACCGTCACCCATAGACCGGGAAATGCTGAGGATCTCACCGAGAAGGTCTCGATCCGCGATCTCGATTTCTACTACGGTGATAACCGTGCATTGAAGAGCATCTCGGTGCCGCTCTATCAGGGCAAGGTGACAGCGTTCATTGGTCCTTCCGGATGCGGCAAGTCCACGCTGCTGCGCATTCTTAACCGGATGTACGACCTTTATCCCAACCAGCGGGCGACCGGTCATGTGCGGCTCGATAACGACGACGTCCTTTCGCCATCACAAGATCTCAATTTGCTGCGCGCCAAGGTCGGAATGGTGTTCCAGAAGCCGACGCCATTTCCGATGACGATTTTTGAGAACATAGCCTTTGGCATTCGCCTCTATGAGCGGCTGACCAAGTCGGAACTTGAAGATCGGGTCAAGCACGCGCTTGAGCGCGCGGCCCTGTGGGAGGAAGTCAAGGACAAGCTTGGCGCCAATGGACTATCGCTCTCGGGCGGCCAACAGCAGCGCCTGTGCATCGCACGCACCGTCGCGGTGCAGCCCGAGGTGATATTGTTCGATGAGCCATGCTCGGCGCTTGACCCGATCTCCACTGCCAAGATCGAGGAACTGATCGACGAGCTCAAGGATGACTACACGATCGCCATCGTGACCCACAACATGCAGCAGGCCGCGCGCGTGTCGGATTTCACGGCCTTCATGTATCTCGGCGAGCTGGTCGAGTTCGGGGAAACCACCCGTATCTTCACCGCGCCGAAGGATCGCCGCACCCAGGACTACATCACCGGGCGCTTCGGCTAGGAACCAAGAATATGACCGACCACACTATGACCGACCACACAATGAAAGCCTTCGATACCGACCTGCAGGATCTCGCGCGCATGGTCGCCGAAATGGGCGGCCTCGCCGAGAAGCAGATCGCGGATTCGGTCGATGCACTTGCAAAACGAGATACCACTTTAGCGCAGCGGGTCACTGCGGCTGATGCTAATATCGACGCCTTGCAGGGCGAGATTGAAGAAAGGGCGGTGCTCACTATCGCGCGTCGCCAACCGATGGCCGTCGATCTGCGTGAAGTGGTTGGTGCGCTGCGTCTCGCCAACGACCTTGAGCGTATCGGCGATCTCGCCAAGAACATCGCCAAGCGTGTGATGGCGCTCAACGGCGAATTTCCGCCGCCGAAACTGATCCGTGGCGTCGAGCACATGGCTGATCTCGTGCTCCAACAGCTAAAGCTCGTGCTCGATGCCTATGGCCGACGCGATGTGAGCAAAGCCATGATGGTGTGGCGTGGCGACGAGGAAATCGACGCGGTTTGCACCTCGGTATTCCGGGAGCTGCTCACCTATATGATGGAAGATCCGCGCAACATCACCTTCTGCATCCATCTGATGTTCTGCGCCAAGAACATCGAGCGCATGGGCGACCACGCCACTAACATCGCAGAAACGGTCCATTACATCATCGAGGGGCGCCCGATTGCCGATCCGCGGCCGAAAGGCGATACCACGACCATTGCCGCGCTACGCACGGCCGGCGACAGGTAATGGAACTTCGCATGAACGCGCGCATTCTGATTGTCGAAGATGAAGAAGCGCTGACCATGCTGCTCCGCTATAACCTTGAAGCAGAAGGCTATGAGGTCGAGACCTCGGCCCGCGGCGATGAGGCCGATACGCGTCTGAAAGAAACTACGCCCGATCTGGTGGTGCTCGACTGGATGTTGCCCGGTCTTTCCGGCATCGAATTGTGCCGCCGCCTGCGCGCGCGCCCGGAAACACGGCAATTGCCGATCATCATGCTCACGGCGCGTGGCGAGGAGAGTGAGAAGGTACGCGGGCTTGCCACCGGGGCGGACGACTACATCGTCAAGCCATTCTCGGTGCCGGAACTGCTGGCGCGCGTGCGGGCATTGTTACGCCGCGCCAACCCGGAGCGGGTCGCCACCGTGCTCAGCATTGGCGATATCGAGCTGGATCGCGAAAAGAAAAGAGTGTCACGCACCGGACGTCCAATTGATCTCGGGCCAACGGAATACCGATTGCTGGAATTTCTGATGGAGCGGCCGGGCCGGGTCTTTTCCCGCGAGCAACTGCTCGACGGCGTCTGGGGTTCGGACATTTATATTGACGAACGCACGGTCGACGTTCATGTCGGCCGCCTGCGCAAGGCGATCAATCGCGGGCACATGGCCGACCCGATCCGCACGGTCCGCGGTGCCGGTTATGCGCTCGACGACCGCTTCGGCCGGATGAACTGACGGCCTAAAACGCCAGGTAGCGTTACTCTAACAAATTTCGGATAAACAAAATGGCCGGAACGAGCCCGGCCATGAAAAAGAAAGCAATGCTGGCCGCTATCAGTTCCTGAATGGCCGCTTGTCGCGCCGGCGGTCGTTAGCCGGCTGATAGGCGACGCGGCGGTGGTAGGAGCAATAGGGCAGATCGTCCACGGTGTCGCCGCCGCAGAAGAAAAAGTCTGTGCTCCCTGGATCGCCGACCGGCCAACGGCAGGTCTTTTCGTTCAGCTGGAGCAACGTCTTGCGTTGCTCGATTGGAATTTCGATTAACTCCGGCTCGGGTTCGACATCATAGTCATAGGCGAGGGCGGTGTTGCCGCGCATCGATGGGCGGGGCACTCGCATCATGTGGCCGGAGGAGCGAGCCTTGCGCGGCCGTGGGGCCGATGAGGACGGGCTTTTGGCGCGGCCGGAAAGGCCGAGGCGGTGAACCTTGCCAATGACCGCATTGCGGGTGATCCCGCCGAGCTCGGCTGCAATCTGGCTGGCAGATAAACCATCTGCCCATAATTTCTTTAGGAGCTCGACCCTCTCGTCTGTCCAGCCCATGGGTTTTCTCCTCAGACTTCAACGCCTTGGATGGAATCCAACCCCGTCGTCAGACGCCCCATCGGGCGCCAGACGCATACGCGTCAGGGATGGACTAGAAATCGCTCGGTAGCACGAGATGTCGTACTATCTAAAAATAAGGCTACAATAGGCAGTGACTCCCCTGCAAGCGTTTGCAAGGCTCCGCGCCTAGCTACCAACAGGTTTTCCTTTAGAATCGGAACTTGCGGCGCAATTGAGTCACGGTTCGCGTGTTGACAGCGCGAGGTCCGGCAATAGAATGAAAAAAGTGCCGCCCGGCGAGGCGGCACATTTCTTTTCGGCGCGCGCATGGCGCCGAAATCAGTGACCGATCTCACAAAGGTTGTGCGCAAACGCAAGCGCGTGATCCCAAAAAGTGGGCACCGGTTTTCGGACAGAATCATGCGCGGACGAAAATGTTCGATGGAAGAAACCGGTCGTGAGCTCGCATTTATTGCCAACCTATGCGCGGGTCGATCTCGCTTTCGAGCGGGGCGAGGGCGCCTGGCTGTTCACGGCCGAGGGTGAGCGGTACCTGGATTTTACATCCGGTGTCGCCGTCAATGCGCTTGGGCATGCGCATCCTTACCTGGTCAAGGCGCTGACCGAGCAAGCGCACAAGGTCTGGCACGTCTCCAATCTCTACCGTATTCCTGAAGGCGAAAAGCTGGCCGACCGGCTCTGCGCAATGAGTTTTGCCGACACGGTGTTTTTCCAGAATTCCGGCGCTGAGGCGATTGAGTGCGCCATCAAGATGGCGCGCAAATATCAGTCGGCTTCGGGTAGGCCGGAGCGTTACGGCATCATCACTTTCGAAGGCGCCTTTCACGGCCGCACGCTGGCAGCAATTGCCGCGACCGGAAACAAGAAATATCTCGAAGGCTTCGGACCGCCGGTCGACGGCTTCGATCAGGTGCCGTTCGCCGACTTGGAAGCGACCAAGAAAGTGATCGGGCCGCAAACCGCCGCGATCATGATCGAGCCGGTTATGGGCGAGGGCGGCGTGCGGGTGGTGCCGCACAATTTCCTGCGCGCGTTGCGCAAGCTGTGCGACGATAACGGTCTTCTGCTGATCTTCGACGAAATTCAGACGGGCATCGGCCGCACCGGCGACATGTTCGCCTATCAGCGCACAGGCGTTACTCCCGATATTATGACGATCGCCAAGGCGCTCGGCGGCGGGTTCCCGGTCGGCGCCTGCATGGCGACTGCGGAAGCGTCCAAGGGCATGACCACCGGCACGCACGGTTCTACCTTCGGCGGCAACCCGCTGGCGATGGCGGTGGGCAATGCCGTGCTCGATGTTGTGATGGCCGATGGCTTCCTTGAAGGCGTACGCAAAAATGCTTTGCTGCTAAAACAACGGCTCGCGGAATTGAAGGATCGCCACGCTTCAGTGCTCGCCGAAGTGCGTGGTGAAGGCCTGTTGATAGGTCTGCGCATGATTCCGCAGGCCTCCGAGATGGTCGATGAGTTGCGTGCCGAGAAGATGATTACGGTCGCCGCCGGCGACAATGTGGTGCGGCTCTTGCCGCCGCTGATCATCAGCGAGAAAGAAATCACTGAAGCAGTCGGGTGCATCGACCGGGCGTGCGCGCGTCTCGCGCAGACGCATACGCGGCCGGCCAAGGTGGCGTCATGACCGCAAATGGCGTCCGGCATTTCCTCGATCTCACCGATATCCCGAAGCCGGTGCTGGCCGGGCTGATCGATCGCGGCCGCGCCATGAAAATGGCGCGCGCGCGGGGTCTGAATGCGGCGCCGCTCGCCGGGAAAACGCTGGCCATGGTGTTCGACAAGCCCTCGACGCGCACGCGGGTGTCCTTCGATGTCGCCATGCGTCAGCTCGGCGGCGAAGCGATCCTGCTCACGGCGCAGGAAATGCAACTGGGCCGCGGCGAAACGCTGGCCGATACCGCGCGCGTGCTATCCCGCTACGTTGACGCGATCATGATCCGCATCCTCGACCACGAGGCGGTGGCCGAGCTCGCGCGCCACGCCACCATTCCGGTGATCAACGGGCTCACGCGGCGCTCGCATCCATGCCAGGTGCTGGCCGATGTCATGACCTATGAGGAAAAGCGCGGCTCGATTCGTGGCCGCACGGTGGCCTGGAGCGGCGATTCCAACAATGTGCTGGCGAGCTGGATGCACGCGGCTGAGCGCTTCGATTTTCAACTTCGGGTGGCAACACCGGCGGAACTGCGGCCGAAGAAATGGCTGATGGACTGGGTGAAGTCGTCGGGCGCTGCGATTATTATCGGCGATGATCCGGAAGCAGCCGTCAAGGATGCCGATTGCGTGGTCACCGACACCTGGGTGTCGATGGGCGATCGCGACGGCAAGCGCCGGCACAATGTGCTCAAGCGTTACCAAGTCAACGCCCGCCTGATGGCGAAAGCCAGGCCCGACGCACTGTTTATGCACTGCCTGCCGGCGCATCGCGGCGAGGAGGTTACCGACGAGGTGATCGACGGCCCGCAGTCGGTGGTGTTTGACGAAGCAGAGAACCGGCTGCACGCGCAAAAGGGGCTGCTCGCCTGGTGCCTGCACGTCGACGCCTAGCGTCGCGTCAGCCTGAATCCCGGTGATGCTAAAGGCGGGAATTGTGGGGCTCGTATTACGACCTTTGAACGCTACATAGGGCCCATGACCAATCCTCAAATCGCCATTCCTTCCCGCGCGCCATCGGCCACGACCGCCGATGACACCGTGATGCCGTTCGAAGTGGCCAAGCTCGACCTCCGCGGTCGCGTTGTGCGGCTTGGTCCTGCCGTGGACGAGATCCTTGCTCGCCACGCCTATCCGCAACCGGTCGCCAAGCTCCTGGGCGAAGCCATGGTGCTTACGGTCATGCTCGGCTCGGCCTTGAAGATTGACGGGCGCTTCATTCTGCAAACGCAAAGCGACGGTCCGGTTCGCATGTTGGTCGTGGACTTCACCGCGCCCGGCAAAGTACGGGCCTGTGCCCGCTTCGATAAGGATCGTGTGGCTGCGGCGATCGCGTCAGGCGAGGCGAGTGGCGCCGCGCTGCTTGGCAACGGTCACCTCGCGATGACCATCGATCAGGGACCTGACATGAACCGCTACCAGGGCTTGGTCGCTCTCAATGGCGGCTCGCTGGAAGATGTAGCGCACGAGTATTTCCTTCGGTCGGAGCAGATCCCGACGAAGGTGCGGCTCGCGGTTGCGGAAGAACTGCGTGCCGGATCGGGTGGCCTTACGCACTGCTGGCGCGCGGGTGGCATTATGCTGCAATTTTTGCCGAAGGCACCCGAACGTGCACGTGTAGCCGATCTCAATCCCGGCGATGCGCCCGAAGGTATTGAGCCGCACCCTGTCGAGGAAGACGAGGCCTGGGTAGAAGGTCAGGCCTTGATTTCCACTGTAGAGGATGTCGAGCTCATCGATCCGTCACTTTCCAGCGAGCGGCTGGTCTACAGGCTTTTCCACGAGCCGGGTGTACGCGTTTTCCGCGGCAGCCCACTGCGCGCAGAATGCTCGTGCTCGCGCGACAATGTCGAGGCCATGCTCAAAAGCTTTTCGCAGGACGACCGTGACCACATGGTCGAAGACGGCAAGATTTCCGTTACCTGCGAATTTTGCAGCGCGAATTATCAGTTTGCGCCGGGCGAGGTTGGTGCCAATCCTAGTTGATCGTGCGTTCGGCGTAGGACGAGTCGAGCGAGAATGCTGGAATTTCGATGTCGAAATGCTCTCCATCCTCCGTCACCATGCCGTAACTTCCGACCATGAAACCCGATGACGTCGGCAGCGGAACACCGCTGGTATATTCGAATGACTCGCCTGTCTTGAGTGTCGGTTCTTCGCCGACGACACCCGGGCCCTTGACCTCCTGCAGACGCCCGAGCGCGTCGGTAATACGCCAATGCCGCGTTTTTAGTTGAACAGTCTTCCCACCGAGATTCGTGATGTTGATGGTGTATGCCCAGAAAAAATAGCCATTGCTTGGCGATGACCGCTCCGAAACAAAACGGGGCGTCACGGTGACCTCAATCTTGCGAGTTACGGCACGATACATCTAAATGCCGCACAATTTACTTCGTCGGGGCTTGCCAATCGCTTCACCCCCGGGATTATGACCGAAAGACCGCTTGAAAGAAAAGCCGCACATGGCCCCGGTTTCGACCGAACGCGATCTCCGGCTTGATTTATTCCGCGGCCTCGCGCTTTGGCTGATTTTCCTCGATCACATTCCGTCCAATGCGGTGAGCTGGATTACAATCCGCAATTATGGCTTCAGCGATGCGACCGAGATTTTCGTTTTTATCTCGGGCTATACCGCAGCCTTTGTCTACGGCCGTGCGATGCAGCAGCACGGGTTCATCGTTTCGTCCGCGCGGGTGCTCAAGCGCGCGTGGCAAATCTACATAGCGCATGTGTTCCTGCTTGCGATCTACCTCGCCGAGATCGCATACGTCGCAAATAGCTTCGACAATCCCCTCTACACCGAGGAGATGGGCGTCCTCGACTTCCTCAAGAATCCGGATGTGACCATCCTTCAGGCGCTGTTGCTGAAGTTCAAACCGGTGAACATGGACATATTGCCGCTCTACATCTTGTTGTTACTTTGGTTCCCTCCGATGCTGTGGCTGCTGCTGCGCGCGCCGTCGATTGCTCTGATCTCGTCGGCGTCGCTCTACGCACTGATGTGGTTCTTCGAGTGGAACATCCCCGCCTATCCGAGCGGCACCTGGCTGTTCAATCCGCTCGCCTGGCAACTGCTATTCGTATTCGGCGCATGGTGTGCGCTCGGTGGCGCGCAAAACCTGTCACGCTGGTTAAATTCCAAGGTGGTCATCGGGCTGGCCTTTGCCTATCTGCTGTTTGCGTTCTCGATTGCGATGACCTGGTATTTTCCGCGTCTCGCGGGTTTCGTGCCGAAATTCGTCGGCGACGCGATCTATCCGATCGACAAGACCAATCTCGACGTGCTTCGCATCATGCATTTTCTGGCATTGGCCGTGATAACGGTTGCCTTCGTGCCGCGCGACTGGCCGGCTTTAAAGTCGCGGATATTCTGGCCGGCGATTGTGTGCGGTCAGCATTCGCTGGAAACATTCTGTATCGGCGTCTTTCTGTCCTTCGCCGGACACTTCGTATTTACGGAGGTGTCCAATCGCGTCTTCATCCAGGTGATCGTGAGTATTCTCGGCATCGCCATTATGGTGGCGATTGCGGCGCTGATTTCATGGTATAGACAAGCCGAACGACGGGGCGGGGGACCGCGCCCGCCCGCCGCGAGGCCGGGCTATGCGGGGGGCGAGGTATGACGGGACGCTTGCTTCTGCTGGCGTTGCTGATGCTGGGCAGCGGTGCCGCATGGGCCGAGCAACCGGCTGAATGCCGGATTGCCGAAAACCTCGTCGATTCGAACTTCCGGTTGCCACAAGTCGCCCGCGCGCTGAGCACGAAGCGCCTCACTGTGTTGGTTGTCGGCGCCGGTTCTTCGCAACTGCCGGGATCGAGCGGTACGGCAAATGCCTATCCGGCGCGGCTTCAGAACGCGCTCACTCAGCAGCTGCCCGGCGTTGAGGTAAAGGTTACAACCGACGTCAAAGCGAAACGAACCGCTGCCGAGATGGTTAAGGCGCTTCCGGCCGCGCTAAGCGCTACCAAGCCCGCACTTCTGATTTGGCAGACAGGAACAGTGGACGCGATGCTTGCAGTTGATCCAGATCAATTTAGCCAGGCCCTCGATAAGGGTATAAATATTGCCCATTCGGCGGGCGCCGATGTGGTTTTAATCAACGCGCAATATAGCCCACGGACCGAATCGATGATTGCCCTTGGGACATATGCAGAAGACATGCGCTGGGTCGCGTTGCAGCATGGAATACCGTTATTCGATCGGTTCAGCATTATGAAATTATGGGGCGAGCTCGGCACGTTCGATTTATATTCGGCCACGAAAAAACTTGACATCGCCGAGCGGGTCCATGATTGCATAGGGCGCTTGCTGGCCGATATGGTGATCGCGGCAGCCAAACCTGAAGAAACGCCAACCAACGGCAGTCGCTAATTGAGGGGATTCGCTTTGCGGAATGACGAACCCGGACAACGGTTGAAGAAATCGTTTGCTGCCGCCGCGCTGTTCGCGGGGCTTGTAGTGGCGCTGCCCGCGCGCTCCGAAACACCAGCCCCCATTTGCGATACCCCACTCGATCTAATCCGTCTGGCCAATCCACTCCCGCACTTCGCAAAGAAACTTACGTTGGGAGAACCGGTCACGATCGTGGCGATCGGTTCATCATCAACAGCAGGAGCGGGTGCGAGTTCGCCGACAACGAATTATCCGAGCAAACTCGCAATCGAACTCAAGCAGCATTTTCCGAAATCGTCGATCAAGATGCTCAACCGCGGCGTCGGTGGCGAAGAAATCCCTGATATGCTCGCGCGGTTTGATTCCGCGGTGGTCGCAGCCAAGCCCGATTTGGTGTTATGGCAGCTCGGCACCAATTCGGTCATTCGCGATCACCAGTTGACCGGCCACGATGCGTTGATCCGCGCTGGCCTTGCCAAGATTCGCGCCGTCGGTGCCGATGTCGTACTGGTCGATCCACAATTTGCGCCGAAGGTGCTCGCCAAACCCGAAGCCGAGCAGATGGTCGCGCTGATTTCGAGCACTGCCAAGAAAGAAGACGTCGATCTATTCCGCCGGTTCGATGTGATGCGGCACTGGCATGAAGTCGATCATCTTGGCTTCGAGACGTTCGTGTCGCCGGACGGGCTGCACATGAACGACTGGAGTTATGCCTGCATGGCGAAGGGACTCGGCAATGCCATCGCCGAAGCCGCACAGCGGCCGGTAATGTCGGCGACGGCCGGGCCACATCTTTTGCCCTGACCGCATCAGACTTTATCCAACGCCGTGAGCAGATCCTCGGTCAGGTCGTCCGGGTGTTCAAGGCCAGCTGAAAATCTAATCAATCCATCGCCGATGCCGAGCTCGGCGCGCTGTTCAGGCGTAAGGCGCTGATGCGTGGTTGTGGTCGGATGAGTGACCAGGCTCTTGGCGTCACCGAGATTGTTGGTAATGCCGATCAGCTGCAGAGCATTAAGAAAGCGGAATGCACCTTCCTTGCCACCTTTGACCTCGAATGAGCAGAGCGTCGAGCCTGCACGCATTTGCTTGCGAATAATCTCGGCCTGCGGATGATCGGACCGGCCAGGATAGATCAGCCGCGTGATCTTCTTGTGGCCGGCCAACGCATTCGCGACCGCGCCAGCATTGTCGGTCTGTCGCTGCACGCGCACCGGAAGGGTCTCCAGACCCTTGAGCAGCACCCAGGCATTGAATGGCGACAGTGACGGGCCCGTCTGACGCAGAACTTGATGATAATGGTCGAGAATCAGCTTCTCGGAGCCGAGGATGATGCCGCCGAGGACGCGGCCCTGACCGTCGATGTGTTTGGTCGCCGAATAGACGACACAGTCGGCACCGAGCGTGAGCGGGCTTTGGTAGAGCGGCGTGGCAAACACGTTGTCTACGACAAGCTTGGCACCGGCGTTGTGCGCGATGTCTGCGACCGCGGCGATGTCGATGACCTCGAGTGTCGGATTGGTTGGGGATTCCAGAAAGAATGCCTTGGTATTTTTCTGGACCGCCCTTTTCCACGCATCGAGATCGGCGCCATTGACCAGCGTCGACGTCACCCCGAAACGCGGCAGCCATTCCTCGATCACCCAGCGGCAAGAACCGAACAGCGCCTTGGCGGCGACCACGTGATCGCCGGCTCTTACCAAGCCCATGAGCGCGGTCGTAACGGCCGCCATGCCGGTCGCAGTCGACCGCGCTGCTTCCGCCCCTTCGAACGCCGCCATGCGCTGCTCGAACATGCTCATGGTCGGGTTGGAATAGCGCGAATAGACGTAACCCGGGGTCTTGCCGGAGAAGCGCGCTTCGCACTCCTCGGCGGTCGGATAGACGTAGCCTTGGGTGAGGAATAACGCCTCCGAGGTCTCGCCAAATTGCGAGCGCAATGTGCCGGCATGAACCAGCCGGGTTTCGGGGCGGTAGCTCTTGGTCGACGCGGGCATCACGGCCTCCTTTAGGCCTTGCGCATGATTTTTCCCGAAAACCGGTATCGACTTTTCGGGACCATGCGCGTGGCCAACAAAAAACCGGCCGGAGAAATATCTCGGCCGGGCTCACGCGTCCCCGGCCTTTTAGCGACTTGTTTAACGTGGCTGCAAGCCGGCCGGCTCAAATGACCACGGGATAAGATGCTTGTAGCGGGAGGCACCGCTTCCCGTCAAGGTGCTCCTCAGGTTAGATCGGCTCAATTGCAAAACAGGGACGCCGTGGCACTTTCGTTCGCCATCGATGACAAGGGCATCTTGCCTGACCGCATGATCGCGGCGCTTGCCGCCGATGGCGGGATCTTGTCCGAGGCTCAATATGTGCCGGATCAGGTGCAGCCGGCGAGCCTCGATCTGCGGCTGGGAGACGTGGCATTTCGCGTGCGTGCGAGCTTTTTGCCGGGCCGTACAACGGTTGCCCAGCGCATTGACGAGTTAAAGCTGCATGAGATTTCGCTTGCCGATGGTGCGGTGCTGGAAACTGGCTGCGTTTACATCGTGCCACTGCTGGAAAGTCTGGCGTTGCCCGACGATATTTCGGCCGCGGCCAATCCTAAAAGCTCGACCGGCCGACTCGACGTATTCACCCGCGTGATTGCTGACGAGACGCGCGGCTTCGATCGTGTCGAGGCCGGCTATCACGGACCGCTCTATGCGGAGATCAGCCCGCGTACGTTTCCGGTTCTGGTGCGTGAGGGCTCGCGTCTGTCGCAAATTCGTTTCCGTCGCGGTCATGCGCTGCTTGATGCCAGCTCGTTACGCGACTTGCATGCACGAGAGCGCCTGGTCGACGCTGACGACGCCGATGTGAGCGAAGGGGTTGCGGTCAGTGTCGATCTTTCCGGGTTAGGCCCCGGCGGCCTGGTTGGTTACCGCGCGAAGAGGCACACCGGACTGATCGATGTGGAACGCCGTGGCGGCTATGCAGTGCTCGATTTCTGGGAACCGATGCAAGCCCGTCCGGACAAGGGCCTGATCCTCGATCCCAACGAGTTCTATATTCTCGCCTCCAAGGAAGCGGTGCAGGTGCCACCTGCCTACGCCGCTGAGATGGTGCCGTTCGATCCGCTGGTCGGGGAATTCCGCGTGCACTATGCCGGCTTCTTCGATCCGGGCTTCGGCTACGCCGGTGCCGGCGGGAGGGGCGCACGAGCAGTGCTGGAAGTACGCTCACGCGAGGTGCCCTTCATCCTCGAGCATGGGCAGATCGTCGGTCGTTTGGTCTATGAGAGGATGCTTGCAAAACCCGAGAAACTATACGGCCAAGGTATCGGCTCGAACTACCAGGCGCAGAGCCTGAAGCTCTCCAAGCATTTCAAAACCTGACGAAAGCAAAGCGTGCTTGCCGCGTGCGCACGCCATTCGCTATTCTGGATCCGCGCGGGCGTAGTTCAATGGTAGAACGGCAGCTTCCCAAGCTGCATACGAGGGTTCGATTCCCTTCGCCCGCTCCAATAGTTAGCCGATTTTGACGGACAGTTTTGCAACCAGTTTTGCAAGTTATGTTCTCTTTCTGGCCTCATTGAGCTGCCGGATGATCTCCTTGGTAGCCGCCGCGCGACCCACATAGCGTCGGATGATCCGCTCAACCTGATCTTCGCTCCATGCGAGGATTTCCGCGATAACTCGGACTCCAAGGCCCGCGATATAAAACTTTGTGGCGGCTGTGCCGCGTAGGTCATGGAAGTGCAAATCCTTATCGCCAAGGCCCGCTTTCTTCTTTGCCGTGTTGAAGGAGGATCCGAACCCATCGGCTGTCCAAGGTCGGCGTTTACTGTTGGTCAGGATTGTCGTCGAATTTTTGGGAAGTCTTTCTGGTGGCGCTGACCCGGTTCCTCGCAATCTGAGAGGACACCTAGATCAGATGGCTCACTACTGGCTCGAGTGGGGCAGGCAGAACCAGCTTATTAATGATTGATGTCGCCGCTGCAAGGATTTCCAAACTCGACCGGTCGAAATTGGCGGCCAACGAGCGACGCTACGTTCGCATATAATTGTCTTTCATGGTCCGTACATCGAGTAGATGTTTGGATTTGGCCAGATGAAGCAAATCAGTTCGCCTGGCCGGAAACGAGCGCGCGCTCAGGGATATCGGTCTAACACGCCTTGACGTCAATGCGTTTGTTCATACACGGCCCGGCGATACGGCTTGCTTGAGCGCTAGCTTCGGCAATGGCCAAAAACCCAATCCGCCATCACGTGCGCACAGCGACTATGTTTGAACGCGCCAATTCCAACTTGCACCCCTCCTTCTACGAGATTGAACTGCTGTGCCAATCACCGGCTGTCCGTGCGAAGGCGATCTTTCCCATCTCTGCGAAGAATACGGGTGCATTCGCAAGGGCGGATTATCGCCACGCTCCGAAGAAAATTTGTGAACGAGGGGTTCATATAATAGTCATCCTTATGACCGCCTTTGGCACAAAGCGGTCAATCCGACCGCACCCGAGTTTGTCCGCTATTGGGGTAACAGCGGACATCGGTGGATTTTGGCGCGAGATGGTTTGTCCGCTATTGACCCAAAGAGGACATCGATGGCGCGCCTCGTGTCTCGGGCACCAGCGCAAATACAAATAGCAGCCCGGTCACGCCGACGCATGCAAGTAGAAAAAAAGTAATCGCGGCCCCGGACGTGTCGGCGATAAATCCGGCAAGCGTCGTGCTAAACGAAGCACCGATGCCAACGGCAGCGCCAATCAGTCCTTGAGCAAAATTGAAATGTCCGCTCCCGCGCGTTACATCCGCGATGATAAGCGGAACCAGCACGCCAAGTGATGCAGCGGATATGCCGT
>JBARNC010000459.1:0-5480 GCA_049802775.1 Pseudolabrys sp.
CGTATGCGGCGTATTACAATCAGACGCGCACTCACTTGGCATTACAGAAAGATGCCCCCTTGCGTCGAGCAGTCCAGCGGTATGGGCAAATCGTCACCATCCCCATTTTGTCCGGACTCCATCATCACTATGTGCGGATGTGATTTTCGGGAAGGACAGCTGCTAGGTTCGAGCGGTGCGAGTCTCACTGAGTCTATTTACCGCCACTTCTCTTAGTCGTGCATTTCTGTACACGGTTGCTCACGCAATAATTTTTATTAGTTGCAGCGCCGGCGCACCGCGTTCTACGGACCTCTTCGAATGATTTTTTCTGCGCAAACACGGGAACCGAACCAAACGCCACACTAAACACAACGACCGCCAAAAAATTGGTCTGAGCATAAGTCCTCTCCCTAGGTTAACCCCCCGTATCATTGGGAGTTTCTTCAATCGAGGCATTTTGGGAGCAGCATTATCCGGCGAAAGTCATTTCGTGTTTTCGAGCACGCACGTCCGCTTTGGGTCGTTCGCCACCTAGCTGGTCAAGGCCGACGCTCGTACTTGTCCGCTGTTGCCCCAATAGCGGACAAACGCGGGTGCGGTGGGATTGTCCGCTAAGTGCCGAAAGCGGACATTCACGAAATGACCCACGCGAAACTCACCGAGAACTCGCCCTCAGCGCGCCAGCGTGGGCGACGGCTCACGGCGAGGCCCGTGAGGTGAAGCTAGGCGGCTTCAATGCGCCGACGCAGGATGTGTCGGGGGCGTTCGGATCGGCGAGGAACGAGACAATTACCGCCTGCGCGCAAGGAGACGCGGGGGAGACAAAATGCCCAACTCCGGGGATGCTGATGATAGTTGCGTTCGACAGGCGTGTTGCGGCGGCCTTCGCCCCAGCGAGGGACGTCAACGTATCGAAGCTGCCCGAGATCAGGAGTGTTGGGATGCTGCTCGCGACGGGTTGGTGCATGGCCTTCGGGGCGGCGGGGACCTTCCAGACGTCGTGGCAGTCTTCGTTGGCATACGCCCAACCGCCGACGCCCTCCCCTTGCACCGAGGTGGGATAATCGGGAAACGCTTCCCGGCCGGCGGCGGCGAGATCCTCCGGTGTCGCGAACGGGTAGTCTTCTCGACAGGAGACGCCATAGGACAGTCCGTAGCCGAGAGCGGGGACACCTGGTCCGGGTGACGGCGCCCGGCTCGCTCGATCCTTGGCGATCGCCCCGAACGCCTCGGGCCGACCGGCGGCGAGCCAACCGATTAGATCCGGCGCGGCGCGGAGTAAGGGCACGGCATAGTTCTGGTTGCGCAGCCAGTCGACCAGTGCCCCGCCGTCGATCACGACCGTGAGGTCCTTGCCGGTGACGGGGTCGGCCACGGTTGTTGTCTGCGGCTCGGCCTCGAGTTTGTTGACCAGTCCGGTGAAGGTCTTTTCGAGATGCGGATGGGCCGCGTTGCAGGCCGCTTCCGCCACGCAGGCCTGGAAGAGGTTGTCGAAGCCGGCGCGGGTGATCCGCCAGTTTCCGGGGATGGTGTAGGTCGTCGGTAAGACCGAATCGAGGACGACGCTGCGAATGCCTTCGGGGTGGTCGCGCATAAGCGTCTGCGCCAGGTAGCTGCCATATGATGTCCCGTAGACATTCCAGGTGGCAAAGCCGAGCACCGTGCGGAGGTCGGCAAAATCCGCGGCGCTCTCAGTCGAATTGTAGGCGCTGAGGTCGGCGCCGGTGGCGGCGAGTTCGCGGTGGCAGGCTTCCGTCGCTGCCAAATGGGCGCGCTTGGTTGCCTCGGAATAGAAGCGAAGGCCGAGAAGCTCTCTGGCGAAGTCGTCGGCGGACACGCACGTGAGCGCCGGCTCCGAGAACATGGTGCCGCGCTGGCTCACCACCACGATGTCCCGGTCGCGGATGAAATTGGCAGCGATGAGTCCGTTGACCTCCAAGGGGGCAATGTCGCCCGGCCCACCGGCCAGATAGACAACGGGATCGATTCGCTTCTCCGGCGAGCGGGCGGGGAATTTTGCGACCATCAGCCTGATGGTGCGCCCGTTCGGCCGACTCCGATTCTCAGGCACGACGAGATAGCCGCAGCTCGCGTCGGCAAGTGTATCGGCGCCCTGCAATTTAGGGCACGACGCCGGCTCGAAGCGCGGCACCGTTGCTGTTCCTTCGGCGGCCTGTGCGGCTCGCGCCACAACGGGTGAAGCCAGGAGAAGGGTGAGCAGGAAAAGGTGCTGGTGGGTAATAGCTATGGTCCAGAGCCTTCCGACTGAGCAGGCACCCACCAAGCCGCCCCAGGGCAGCATACTCCGAGATTGGCGATAAGTAACTGCCAATGTCCGCTTTGGGTCAAAAGCGGACAAACCATCGCGGGCCAAAATCCACCGTTGTCCGGTGTTGCTCCAATAGCGGACAAAGGCGGGTGCGGTTGGATTGTCCGCTGAGTGGCCAAAAGCAGACATGACCGGCCCTGGTTATTAAAAGGTGCGGTTATTCCTTCATGCCGGCCAATGCTGCGCTGTGCTGCCAGAGCAATAGAGCAGATCGGTCGTCCTGGGCCGCCGACGACGGCGTAGTCAGCATGGATTTGTAAAAGTATTGCCCCGTCGCCTCGGCAACGTCTGGCGAGGAGGCGAGATAGACAATCGTTTCTGCGCCCTCAGCAGGGGATATCGCGAAAAACTTAGCAAGCGTAACGAGGGGTGAGATCAAGCCGCCGCTTTGGTCGCCAAAGCGTGTGGCGACGAAACCCGGATGCAGGCAATTCGCAGTGACGCTCGTACCGTGCAGGCGGCGAGCGAGCTCACGCGTGAATAGGATGTTGCATAGCTTCGACCGGCCATACGCTTTCCTGGCTCCGAAGCTTTTTGCCGATTGAAGATCGTCGAAATCCAACGTGGCGCCCTGGTGCGCGGCGGAAGCCGTATTGATGATGCGCGCAGGGGCCGAGGCTAAGAGCCGCTCGCGCAATCCCGCTGTCATGACGTAATAGGCCATGTGATTGATCGCGAAGGTACGTTCAAGCCCGTCTTCCGTTAGTTGGCGCTTTGCGAATAATGCGCCTGCGTTGTTAATCAGGACATCGATGCGCGGCTCGTGGTCGGCGATTTCAGCTGCCACCCGCTTCATCTCGGCCAAGCGTAAGAGATCGGCAAAATGCACGGAGTAAGCGATGTGCGGGGCGCTGTCGTGAAGCCGCGCAAGGGTGGCGTCCCCGCGGGACTTGTCCCGCGCGACCAAGACGATCCGGGCGCCCAATTTTGCAAGCGCTACTGCGGCAACCTCGCCGATTCCGGAAGTGCCACCAGTGATGACAACAGTCTTCCCCCTCATAGCGTTCTCGTTGGTACCAAGTAATGTTACCTCAACGGCACTTCGTCCGAGCTCGTACTTGTCCGCTGTGATTCCAATAGCGGACAAACGTTGGTGCGGTCGGATTGTCCGCTTTGTGCCATAGGCGGACGTCGATCTGCGTTATGTTTTGGAACAGGTAGCGCCCCTCGTGACAGTGGTGACATGCCTCTTTTTATTGACTGGCTCTGTCACCACGCCACGACCCTCAGCCACCTCAGGGTGACAGCTCCTCAAGGACTCTACCCTTGGTCTCGATCGCGAACAGCAGCGTAGTGAGTCCGCCGACCAGTGCGACCGCTGCGAACGCAGCGAAGACGTACCGGATACCAAAGTCGGCAACGATCCAGCCGACCAACATTGGGCCGATCGAAGATCCCGCCCTGAGCCACGCACTACCGAAGCCGGTGCCGACTGCGCGTAGACGTGTCGGATACAGTTCGGCCGAGTAGAGATAGAGCGAGAACGCGATGGTCTGCAGAACCGCGTAGGTGGCGGTCGCGAGGATCACCACCTCGATCGCCGAGGTTGCGCCGAGCCACGACAGCGTCAGGAGCGGCACTGTAGCGACCAGAAACGCGATCGAATACCAGGGCTTTCGGCCGACCTTGTCGATCAACAGGGCGCAGATGATCGAGGCAACTACGCCGACGGCCGAGGTGATCCAGCCGTAAGCGAGGCTGGTCTGTAGCGGCAGCTGGAAGACCTGCTTGTACAGCGTGGGCAACCACGTGATCATGCCGTTGTTGATCATGTAGACGCAAACCCACAAGCCCCAGATCGTGAACGTCCGTTTCAAGTAGATGCCCTTGAAAAGATCACGCCAATCGGAGCGAGCAGTCGCGTTGGAACCCACCGGAAGCATCACCGGCTCCCGCAGGATAACGCCGCGCCGCGTCGCGCCGTCCTCGAGGAGCTTCACGACAGCATCTGCTTCCGCGACGCGGCCCTTGGACGCGAGCCAGCGAGGCGACTCGGGCATGAACCAGCGCAACGGAATGGTTAGCACCGATGGGATCAAGCCCACGATGAACATCGCCTTCCACCCGTATATCGGGACCAGGAAGAACCCCGCCATACCGGCGAACATCAAACCGATTGGAAAAATCACCTCATAGAGCAGAAAGAAACGGCCGCGCTTCTCGGCACCGATGAACTCGTTGATGTAGGCAGTCGCCACCGGCACCTCGCCGCCTGTACCTACTCCCTGAAGGAAGCGGAAGACCATCATCGACGCGCCGCTCCAGGCGAACAGGCAAGTGACGTCCATGGACACGAACAGCACGATGGTGATGAAGAGGGTCTTCAGGCGACCGATCTTCTCGGCAAGCGATCCGAAGAGAACTGCTCCGAACAGCTGACCGATATAGCCGGCTGAGATGATCATGCCGACCTCGGTCGGCGTGAGTTTCCACTCCGAAACCAGTTGCGGCATCGCGAAAGCGATAGCGAGGATGGTGTAGGCATCGAAGAACGTGGCGGTGCCCACGATAACGCGGAGGAGCATCAACCTGGGCGTGACCGGAAGCCGCTCGAGCCGCGCAATCAGCTGGGCATTCCCGACGGCTTGAAATGGAGTGGCGGTAGCCGTGCGCAATACGGCGCCATCTGCAGCAAGCGCAGACATGATTCTCCTCCCTGGTATGTTTCGGCGGAGCGGAAGCCGCTCCGCCGTTTAGCCGCAATGCTGCGTGCTAGGCCGCGCGAACTTCGCTTGATCGGACAGATGTCTGCCCGACGAGACCAGCCGAACGTAATGCGTTTGCGATCTCGACGTCGGCGCCCGGATCGAGGGGCAACAACGGGGACCGAACTGTTGCGTGCTCGAGGATCCCGCGAGCGACAAGGCCATGCTTGAGCGCAACCGTTCCTTCCATGTGCGACCCGCGGTGATAGACGGTACGAGTCACAGGGAGCAGCCGGTCGTGGATCGCTCGTGCTTTCGCGTAGTCCTTGGCTTTGCCAGCGGCAATGAGCTCGATGAGCGGCTCAGGTGTAAGACCGCCATATCCCACCAGGGCGCCGTCCACGTCGAACATCGTGTGAAGCAGATACTCGTCATGGCAGGTGAGAATCTGCAGATTGGGGCGCTCACGACGGACGACCGGAATCTCGGTGTCCCACCGGCGCATATTGCGCACGCCATTCTTC
>JBARNC010000460.1:0-7569 GCA_049802775.1 Pseudolabrys sp.
GGCGATCCGACTTTTCCACTAAAATTTTGCTACAAAATCTCTGCCACAAAGATGCTACAAAGCGACATACCATCGCCTGCCTAATACTTTCAAATGATTGGAAGTTTTTAGCTGGTGCGGTCGAGAGGACTCGAACCTCCACGGGTTGCCCCGCTAGCACCTCAAGCTAGTGCGTCTACCAATTCCGCCACGACCGCATGGGGAGAAGGACGAAAAGGTCTGGAAACCCCGCGTCCCGATGATGGCGGACCATGTAACAAATAGGATATTGAGGGACAAGGCCTGCCGCCCGTCCGGCCGAAAACTTAATTTTCGTGCAGCCTCAGGCCCTTGTGGCGGCCCGTTCAACGCATGTCCGGTGGCCCGCGGAAGCAATTCGGTGACATTGACGGCGATACGGTTGTTGTTCACGACCATCCTCTTCGGAGGCGTCGAGCTCAATGTTCGCGCCGCGGCCAACCCGCAGCACTTGATGGATAGGGATGATTTCTTATTGCACGTCAGGTGCGACGGCGAGCAGGCATCCGGTCACCATGCTATGGTGAATGAGTGGTTAATGCGCGAAACACATTGGTAATCGGCCTTCCAGCACCAGCAGGATCGGCGCCGGTTGAATGGCGGGTTAGCGATTTCCTGGTGCCTTACGACAAGGCGGTCGCCACCATGGAGGCCCGGGCTGCCGAGATCGCCGCCCGACGCGCGTCTGAATTCGTTTGGCTACTGGAGCACCCTTCCCTCTACACAGCGGGCACCAGCGCAAACTTGGCCGACGTAATCGAGGCGCGTTTTCCTGTCCACGAGAGTGGCCGCGGGGGACAGTTGACTTATCACGGGCCAGGCCAACGGGTCGCTTATGTCATGCTTGATCTCAAGCGCCGTGGCCTGGACGTGCGCCGGTTTGTTGTCACGCTGGAAGAATGGACCATACGTACACTGGCCGCCTTCAATGTACGCGCCGAGCGGCGCGAAGACCGTATTGGTGTTTGGGTGCACCGGCCCGAAAAGGGCGAAGACTACGAGGACAAGATCGCTGCTATTGGTATCCGCGTGAAGCAATGGGTGACGCTGCACGGCATGGCTCTCAATGTCGATCCGGACCTGTCGCATTTTTCCGGCATCGTGCCGTGCGGGGTCAGCGAAAAACGTTACGGCGTGACCAGCCTTTCTGATCTCGGCATCCCGGTATCGATGGCCGAAGTGGACATGATTTTGCGTCGTGAGTTCGAGCTGCTGTTCGGACAAACAACAGATCAAATGGTGGGCAGCACCGAGAATACATCCCCTTCCACGCGCTCCATGAGATCATCTTCCGTGCCCTCTCGGTGATCGAGCGCATTAATTCGCGCGGAGATTGGGCCGCGCCGGCACACTTCAACCATAGCTTCTACGACAGAACGTGGGCCAGCGAAGACTGCCTCGACGGAGCCATTACGGCGATTGCGCACCCAACCATGCAGCTCGCGCCGGTGCGCCTCGTGCTCGACAAAGGCGCGATAGCCGACGCCCTGCACCTGGCCGCGCACAACAATGTGGCGAATGATGTTGCCGCTCACGCAAGCTCTCCCGTGTCGAAAATGCGCGTACCAGTCCAGCGCGAAGTGGACCAGCGCTCTACGGAGCGGATATAGGACTCCGGTAATTTCCAGCCTCGGGCTGCAGCAGCGATCATCTCGACATAACCCGGTCGCGGGTTACCTGTTGCGCGCCGCCGCAAGAGATAGATCATCGCGCGCACGCGCCGCGTGCCATGGCGCACTGGCAAATATCGGACATCGTAGAGGCCCTGATGCAGCAATTCATAGGCGTGAAGTGCGGCAATATCGCGCGGCGTGAGCCGCCAAAGCACTCCGTGGACAATATGGCCCGCGCTTGGCGCGATCGAGCCCCAGCCATCGAGACCGACGAAGAAGCGATAACCGTTGAGCACGGCCGGACCGACCGCACGGGCGGATGGACAGCGGCGCTTCATCGCAAGGCGATGCATATTGGAGCCATAGGCGAAATAGAACGTCATCGCCTCCGCATAGCAGACGTTTAGCTGCCGTGTCAGCGCGGGCGGGCGCGAACAGACGCCGCCATCGCGGACTATCAAGCATGATCTAGCTCCCTCATGGTTTCGGGAACCAACGCCACGCTTTTCGTAAGGTCCTTAGGGGCCGACGACTAAGCGGTCGAGATCCTATTCAAGCGAATTCCAGGATGACAGCATCCACGGCAAGACTGTCGCCGGGCTTGGCATTGATCTTCTTCACCGTGCCGTCGATCTCGGCGCGCAGCACGTTTTCCATTTTCATGGCTTCCACGACTGCGACTGTCTCACCGGCCTTGACCTCCTGGCCTTCCTTAACCGCGATCGAAACAACGAGGCCGGGCATGGGGCACAGGACCTGCTTTCCCGTATCGGCAATCCTCTTTACGGGCATCAACCGGGCATAGTCCGCTTCCCGTTCGGTAAAGACAAACGCCTTGGTTTCAACGCCCCGATAGGTCAGCGCAAAGCCATTTGCGACGGCCCGAATTTGCACCGCAACCGGATGATCGTCGATCGTACCGTTCCAAATCATATCGCCCGGCTTCCAGTTGGAGCGCAATTTTCGGCTGCCGCTCTTGGTCCGGTGGAAGCGCACATTGATGACGTCATTCTCGCGTCTGACTTCAAGCTTAACCTCACGCTCGCCAAGCCAGACCGCACGTTGGCTTTCACGTGTAACGCTCCTGCCGCTGAGTTGTCCCGTGATACTCCGCTTGCGCTCACCCAGAACGTGATCGATTGCAGCGGCAACAGCCGCCAGCACCTCCGCCAACTCACCCTCAGGCGCATGCGCGTGGAAACCAGCAGGAAACTCCTCGGCGATGAAGCCGGTGGAGAGCTTGCCGGCCAGCCAGCGTGGATGCGCCATCAATGCAGCGAGAAACGGAATGTTGTGGCGGATGCCATCGACCACGAAAGAATCGAGTGCATCGCTTTGGGCCGCAATCGCGGCGGCGCGGGTCGGCGCGTGGGTCACCAGCTTCGCAATCATCGGATCGTAATAGAGTGAGATTTCGCCACCCTCATAGACTCCGGTATCGTTGCGCACGGTGACGCCGTTGGCGCTCCCCTCTTGTGGAGGGCGATAACGTGTCAGCCGTCCGATCGAGGGGAGAAAATGGCGGTACGGGTCCTCGGCATAGACGCGACTCTCGACTGCCCAACCATTGAGTTTCACGTCACTTTGCTTGATTGAAAGCTTTTCTCCGGCAGCAACACGGATCATTTGTTCGACTAGATCGATGCCGGTGACGAGCTCGGTCACCGGGTGTTCGACCTGCAGCCGCGTGTTCATTTCAAGGAAATAAAAGCTTTTGTCTTGCCCGGCCACAAATTCGACCGTCCCGGCGCTGTCGTAACCGACGGCCTTGGCCAGCGCGATCGCCTGCTCTCCCATTTTTTTGCGCGTGGTGGCGTCGAGCAGCGGCGACGGTGCCTCCTCAATTACTTTTTGATTGCGCCGTTGGATAGAGCATTCACGCTCGCCGAGATAGACAACGTTGCCGTGCTTATCGCCAAGCACCTGGATTTCGATATGGCGCGGGTCAGTGATGAATTTCTCGATAAAGACGCGCTCGTCGCCGAACGAGGACTTTGCTTCGGAACGGGCGCGGGCGAATCCTTCTGCAACCTCGGCCTTGCTGTGGGCAATGCGCATGCCCTTGCCGCCTCCACCCGCGCTTGCCTTGATCATAACCGGATAACCAATCTCCTCCGAGATCTCGATCGCCTCGACCTCGTTTTCGATTACCCCGAGATGGCCCGGCACGGTGGAAACCTTGGCGGCCGCAGCGGCCTTCTTGGATTCAATCTTGTCACCCATGGCGGCGATCGCTTTCGGATTCGGGCCGATGAAAACGATGCCGGCAGCGACAAGAGCCTTTGGGAAAGCCTCGCGCTCGGACAAAAAGCCATAGCCAGGATGCACAGCTTCGGCGCCGCTTTGCTTGCAAGCAGCGACGATTTTCTCGATCACCAGGTAACTTTCGGCTGCCGGTGGAGGCCCAATGGCGACGGCAGTATCCGCCAACTCTACGTGCAACGCATCCTTGTCGGCCTCCGAATAGACGGCAACCGTATCGATCCCCAATTTGCGCGCGGTTTTGATAATCCGGCAGGCAATTTCGCCGCGATTGGCGATCAGGATACGCTTGAACATGCCGTGACAGAGGCCCCAGGTGCCGGCCTTTTTGCTTGCGGCGTTATGGAGAAAAAGTCAATCACGCCCTAGTCCGTGACCAGTCTGAGAGCAAGCCATAGCGCTATCCCCGCAGCAGCGAAGCAGGCGGCCGAGATTCCCGTGAGATAAAGCGCAAAGCGGTTGTTTCCGATGGCAGCACCGATCATCAGTTTGCTGAGCATGTTGGTCGCGACCGCCGCCAAAATCGCGACCACCGCACTCTGCTCGGACAAGGTCTGCGGCGCAAGCCTCGCGATCGAAACCGTAATGGCGTCGACATCGGCAAGCCCCATGGTGGCAGCGCCGAGGATTGCACCCATCGCGCCCATTCGCTCGCTGATCAGGCGACCGGCGACGACGATAATTCCGAGGAAAATGGCAAATCCGACGACCGACCAGAAGGCAAACGGATTGCGAAAGGCATTTCGCTGCTGGAGTTTGTTGCGCCTGGCGCGGCCTTGAAGAATCAACACGCTTAGCGCGGCCGCGACCGCAGTTGCCGCCAGGAGCGGTGGCGCAATCAGCCACAGCAGCGTTGATTGAAGCACCGCGACAATCGCGATCACGCGCAGGAACGAAACAGCGGTCGCCAACGCCACACCGCCGGCGAGCAGAGCCGGTGTCGCCTCACCGGCAGCCGCATGCCGCGCATTGGCGATGGTGACGGCAGTTGAGGATGCGAGACCGCCAGCAGCACTCGATACGAGAATCCCCTGCCGAACACCGAGCGCACGCACGCCGACGTAACCGAGAAAGGAAACGCCGGCGAGCACGATGGCAATCAACCAGATTTCGCGCGGGTTGGCCCCTCCAAATGGCCCTATCGGGTCGTCGGGCACTACGGGCAGAACAATGAACGTCATCGCCAGCAGCACCAGCGCTGACCGCAACTCGGGCCAGGTGATGCGCGCGACCCAGCTGTGGATGTCTTCCCGCGCCGCAAGAATGCCCGCCGTTGCCACGGCCGCAGCTGCGGCCACGCGCATGTCCCCAATGACAGCGAATCCCCCGAGCGCGAATGTGAGGACCGCGGCGATCGCAGTAGTTGCGGAGAAATTGCCGCTTGCCCGGTTTTCCTCGCGGCAGAATACGATCATCACCGCCGCGAAAGCCGCAAAACCCGCGCCCAGCACAAAGCCACCACCGCTGCCGGCCCCTTGCCCCAGGGTGGCAACCACCGCGCCAAGCAAACCTGAGACTGCGAAGGTACGGATGCCGGCGGCCCGTCTGCCGCTTTGCATTTCGCGCGTGCGCCAACCGCGCTCGAGCCCGATCAGAAGACCGATACCGAGCGCAACGGCAAACCGCGATAGAAGATCCTGCAGATCCATAGGCCGCGCGCAATTTCGGTAAAATGGCAGCGGATAACCGGCGCCTGTGACAATACTGTTTTATAGCAAGCGTATCTACCGCGGCATCTCTCAGCCGCGCCATTGTTCTGCAAACTTGCCGGAGCGCACAACCAACGGGTCCAACGCGGTGTCGGTCATATGCGATATTTCGACGCTGCTGGCTTCCCGGGCCGCACTGTCGGACTAGACGAGCCAAAAACCGTTAGTCGCTGATATCTCAATGCTGGGTGGAAAAACCTTTTCCGACCGGCGCCTTACCGCCGAAGCTTTGTTCTCTGCAGCACTTAGTGGCCGACGCATCGATACTCTTTGCCCCTTTCCCTATTCCTTGATGGCGCGGACCACTATATTAGGAGTCAGACATGTAGCTGTTTGAGTGGAGGTTGGTCATGGCATTGGCGATTGGCGATACGGCACCCGATTTTGAAGCTGAAACTACCGAGGGAAAAATTCGCTTTCACGACTGGCTAGGAAACTCCTGGGGCGTTCTGTTCTCGCATCCGAAGGACTTCACGCCGGTCTGCACCACTGAGCTCGGCACCATGGCTCGGCTCAAACCGGAATTCGATAAACGCAGCACGAAGATCATTGGCCTGTCGGTCGATCCAGTCGACAACCACAAGAAGTGGTCCGCCGATATTAAGGACGTGGTTGGTTTCGCGCCGAATTATCCGATGATCGGAGACACCGATCTGAAAATCTCCAAGGCCTATGGCATGCTGCCGGCGGCGACCTCCGGCACGTCCGAAGGCCGCACGGCCGCCGACAATCAAACGGTGCGGAATGTCTTCATTGTCGGTCCGGACAAGAAGATCAAGCTGATCCTGGTCTATCCAATGACGACGGGGCGCAACTTTGATGAAGTTCTGCGCGTCATTGACTCGCTACAGATGACGGCCAAGCATCGGGTTGCCACGCCGGCAAACTGGAAACAGGGTGAGGACGTGATTATCGCCGGCTCGGTCAGTGACGAAGAGGCCAAGAAGATCTGGCCGCAGGGCTTCAAGGCGCCACGGCCGTATATTCGCATCGTGCCGCAGCCGCGCGGCTAACATACCTGCAAGATTGCATACGAAGGGCGCGGACGATAACGTCCGCGCCTTTGTTGTTTCTCGCTGGCTGGAGCTACTGCAATGAACGAAGCGGCCCACACGCAACCGCCCTTTGCCGAATTTCTCGGCCTCAAGATTACACACGTGTCACCCGAGCGTGTAACCGCCGAACTCGTTGCGCGCGACGATCTCAACAATCGTTTTGGTATCATGCACGGCGGCGCCATTATGGCCCTTGCCGATAATATCGGCGGCACAGCGACCACTGCCAATCTCAAGCCGGGTCAATTTACCACGACGATAGAGAGCAAGACCAATTTCTTCGCCGCCGTGCCAATAGGAGACGTTGCGAAAGCGGAATGCACGCCGTTGCACCGTGGCCGCACCACCATGGTATGGCAAACGCGCATTACGCGCGGCGACGGAAAACTGTGCGCACTGGTGACACAGACCCAACTCGTGCTCGAGCGCGGACAATAGCAATCATACGTCTCGCGGTTTCGCCGCACCGCGATTGGCCAGCACTACACCAGCGGCGCAAATCACCATGCCGACAATCGAAAGTACATCCAACCGCTCGCCGAAGAGGATGAAGGCGAATAACGCGGTCACCACCGGCACCAGATAGAACAGGCTGGCGAAGCTGGTCGCCGCAGAACGGCGGATCAACCAGTACATCAGGCCGATCGCCGCGATCGACAGCACCAACACCAGCCATGCGAGGGCGAAAATCAACTCGCCGCTCCAGTGAACCTCCCGTGTTTCAAATGCGAAGGCGCCGAGGGTAAACAACACACCCGCCCCGATATATTGCACGAGATTGCCAGCGCGCCAATCGATACCGCCGCAATAGCGCTTCTGGTAGAGCGTGCCGAGTGTAATTCCAATGAGGGAGGCAATACTTGCGATCCAGCCGAGCGTGGAGCCCGCAAGCACGATGTTGCGGTCGTGTAG
>JBARNC010000461.1:0-3932 GCA_049802775.1 Pseudolabrys sp.
CGATCTGACAGACCCACGCAAAGCGCGGCATGTTTTTGAGTGCCAAGAATGTGGTTTGCCGCGCATCTATTTAATTGATCGTGAAAGGCCGGCAGCGTAGCCATCCGCGTGGGAACTTCGACCGTAATCGGGCTGCTCAGCCTACAATTTTCAAATTGCGTATATAGCTAGCGCGGTGCCGGCGCAGCGGCAGAAGGCGGCCAGTTTCAACATGGATGAAGTGATGCAGAAGCTGAAGGAAAGCTCGGCGAAGTAAGCACCGTAAACTCTGACGGCAACCATCATCAGCGGTCGGCCGTGTCCCGCGGTCAAGCCGCAGCAACGACCGGTACCTGCCCGGCCGGCGCAGCTTTTTCCACGGCGGGCTTAATTACCACCGCGACAGCCTGTGGCAAACATATCACAGCACCGAAAATAGGATGAGCTGAGGCAGATTCGTGAAATCGCGGTCGGGCGGCAATTGTTATCGTTGCAAAACGGACCTCCATTTATGAGTCGGTCCGACTTTAGTTTTGGGGGCGTTAGTGAAAGCAGTTTTCCTAGCGAGCGTCGCTGTTGCTGGATTATTCAGCGCGTCTGCTCTTGCATCTGACCTGCCCACCAAAACCCCGGTCAATAGAGCTCCAATCGCAGCGCCGCCCTATAACTGGTCCGGACTTTATGTGGGCGCCAACTTCGGCGGAGCATGGACCAACGGTAGCCTTAACATTCCAGGCAACAATTTTTATGGCGGCATCACCGAACTCATCGGCGGCGTCCAGGCCGGTTATAATTTCCAGGCCGGTCACCTTCTCTTTGGCGTCGAAGGCGATTTCGATTGGGCGAGTTTTAATCATCCGGCCCTTCCCGTTCCGACGTTGGGTTCTGTGAGCAACCACTGGATGAGCACAGTCGCAGGCCGCGTTGGCCTAGTGAACGACCGATGGCTTGTATTCGCCAAGTTGGGGGGCGGTTGGGTGCAAAGCAACGCTATCGTAAACCTCCCTGGCTCGCCGAGTTGGAACGCGTCCAGCAACAACGGTGGCTGGTTGATTGGCGGCGGGATCGAATACGGCTTCAAGGCACACTGGACCGTCAAGCTCGAATACGACTATCTCGCACTGTCATATTGGACTTCGGCCACGGTCCCAGCAGTGGCGCTGGACCACGACGTGCAAACGATCAAAGCCGGTATCAACTATAAGTTCGATAGCGGCTTACCTGCCGTGGCCGAGGTGGCCGAGCGGTCGAAATATTCACGCGAGCCTTCAGAAGACGAAGGCCTGCAGAAGGCATCCCAGAACCCGATCGCGGATCTGGTCAGCGTGCCTTTCCAAAGTAACACCAATTTCAATTCTGGACCGTTCAATCGCACGCAGGAAATACTCAACATTCAGCCCGTCGTGCCGATGCACTTAAACGAGAACTGGAACGTGATCTCGCGCACCATCATTCCGGTGGTGAGCCAGCCCGATCCGCTGATAAACAGCAGCACCAATGGCATTGGCGACATTACCCAATCGTTATTTCTGTCACCGGTGCACCCGGGTGAGCTGATCTGGGGTGTTGGTCCGGTCTTCACCGTTCCGTCCGCGAGTGATCCTATCCTTGGAACCGGCAAAGTTCTGTTCGGCCCGACAGCGGTCTTCCTGACCACGCCAGGACATTGGGTGATCGGTGTGTTGCTCAACAATCAGTGGTCGGTCGGCGGCAATCCGTTGCGGCCGGCCGTGAACACCGGCCTCGCCCAACCCTTCATCAACTACAACATGGCGCACGGCTGGTACTTGACCACATCCCCCATCATTACCGTGAACTGGCTCGCAGCGCCCGGTGAGCAGTGGACCGTGCCGGTCGGCGGTGGCTTCGGTCGAGTGTTCAAACTGGGCGATCAACCGGTGAACGCACAGATTGCAGGCTATTACAACGCGATACGTCCGACCGGCGCGTCGGACTGGCAATTGCGCACCACCATCGCGCTTCTGTTCCCGGTGCGTTGAACTGACACCGAGGCGATCTTCCTTTTTCCCTTTGTTGACAATGTCAGCTGTTGGCACAAAGCGAACACACGCTGCGCGGGTGCGGGCGCAGCCTCAGGGCACCGCGCGCAGCTTGAGTGCAGAGACGCCAAGGGCAACGTCGACAGCAACCGAGCCCTCCAGGGAGACCGGCTGTAGCGCGAACGTGCGCGCAGAGCCGCCGATCAGGACGTTGGCGCCTGCACCAATACCGAGGCCAATATCACCTGAGGCGCCAACATATTCGCCGGCTAGCGCGCCGGCCGGTATACCAACCGTCGGCGCGAGCACGGCCCAGCCGAATACACCGCCCGCTGTGATGCCGATGTTGAGCCCCACCATGTTGAGCGCGCCTTGATAAGCTTGTGGCGGGTTCGACCCGTTCGGGATGAAGCGGCACTCCATCGACTGATGGCCGGCAATGATGAACCCGATACTTGGGTTGACCACACATCTCAGCATGCCTGCCTGCGTCCATGAAGGTGGGGTTTGCGCTTGGACAGGCGCGGCAAGCGTCGCGCTCAGCACGAGCAGCAGCACGGTCGAACACGATTTCAACATCGATTGACTCCTTCAAATGGGTATTGGTCGCGTTCTACCGCGCACATTAGTAACAGGGCGGAGTGAACGCCAGGCGCAGTTGCCATGGCTTATTGCTATTCGTCCTCCCCGCCTATTTGGCGTCGGCCTCACTCGCAGCTGCGTTTTAGAGCATTTCAGTACGCACAATGCAGGCGAGCGAGTTGGACACCGGTTACTCGTAAACAATTTCATCCGCTCAAAAGCACCCCACGCCGGGGCACAGGGCACGGCGCGGGGAGTGTACCGGTCTTATCAACGGCGAGAACAATAGGCCGTGCCAAAAATTTCACAACAATAGCACGACACCGTTTTGGCCGTGACACGGTTAACTAGTCGAGCAAGTTAGACCTTGGTTCAATACGCCTAAGACCTTGGTTCAATACGCCTAGAATTTTCCATCGCTGGGCTGAGAACTACCTGGACATATTGAGAAAGCTCGAATCTGTCCTGCTCAGAAGTTCCGCGCCTTCGTCGATCACAAATAAATTACCGGCGTCCAAATGGACAGGCGAGCTTTCAGTTGTAAGGTTACTCGGCCGCGTCAAATGCGCACGCCAACAAAACCAAAAAATCTTTGAAAATTCAGACGCCAAATCTCATTGGAGGTGTGATAGTGATCATACACATTATCAAACACAAACTTAGGTTGTACGTCTGTGCAGCACTACTTGCGGCCAGCGCGCTCTCAATCGGATTGGAGTCCGCGCAAGCGCAAGCTCAGCAAAAACCGAACATCCTCTTCATCATGGGTGATGACATCGGTTGGATGCAGCCAAGAATCTATCACCGCGGCCTGATGGTCGGGGAAACCCCCAACATCGACCGCATCGGGCAGGAAGGCGCCATCTTCATGGATTACGTCGCCATGCAAAGCTGCACCTCCGGCCGCAATGCCTTCTTCACCGGCATGTACCCCCTGCGCACCGGCATGATCCCGCCGCAACTGCCGGGCAGCCCGTCCTACCTGCGACCCGGTACGCCGGCGCTTGCCGTTTTCCTGCATGATCTGGGCTACACCACCGGCGAGTTCGGCAAAAACCATCTGGGCGACCACACCGCGGCGCTGCCCACAGCGCACGGGTTCCAGGAATATTGGGGATATCTGTACCACCTGGATGCAATGCAGCAGGTGAGCTTCCCCGACATCAACAAGACCCCGACCCAGCAGACCGTCGCACCGCCGTGCAAGAACACACCGATCCCCGGCGTGCCTGAAGTCCCCGGCGCGGTGGACGCAAAAACGACGATCTGTTTGACGCCGCCACGTCCCGTGCTCGCGTGCAAATCCGACGGCTCCGCCAAGAACATGACATGCAAGGACGAGGGCCCGCTGACATTGGAGCGGTCGAAGAC
>JBARNC010000462.1:0-14750 GCA_049802775.1 Pseudolabrys sp.
GGCTGCCGGCGCGTCCGCGTGGAGAAGGAGCCGGTGGCTATTTGCCGCCTGAAAAGAGTGGCGGCCGATTACAAGGACGACATTCGCGATCGATTGCCGAAGCCGGCGGCGAAGAAAAACGGCAAGCGCATCGCGCTGGTCGGCGGCGGCCCGGCCTCCCTCACCGTCGCCCGCGATCTCGCCCCACTCGGCTACCATTGCGTGGTGTTCGATAGCGACCCCAAAGCCGGCGGCATGATCCGCACGCAGATTCCGAAATTCCGTTTGCCGGATTCCGTGATCGACGAGGAATGCGGCTACATTCTTGATCTCGGCGTGGAATTCCGCGCCGGCAAGCGCATCGACAGTTTGAAGGCGTTGCTGACGGAAGGGTGGGATGCGATCTTTGTTGGCTCCGGTGCGCCGCGCGGGCGCGACCTCGACATTCCCGGTCGCCACGAAGCCGCCAAGAACATCCATATCGGTATCGACTGGCTATCGTCGGTCTCATTCGGTCACATCTCGAAAATCGGCAGGCGCGTTATCGTGCTTGGTGGCGGCAACACCGCCATGGATTGCTGCCGCTCCGCCCGCCGCCTCGGCGGCGAACAGGTGGACGTGGTGGTGCGCTCGGGCTTTGAGGAAATGAAGGCGTCGCCTTGGGAAAAGGAAGACGCCATGCACGAAGGCATTCCGATCCACAATTACCTCGTTCCAAAGAAATTCACCCACGAAAGCGGTAAGCTCGCCGGCATCACATTCGAGAAAGTGAAGGCCGATTGCGATGCCAACGGCCGCCGCAAGCTGGTGCCCGTCGGCGAGCCGGATCAGCACTTCCCATGCGACGACGTTCTGGTCGCGGTTGGCCAAGAAAACGCCTTCCCATGGATCGAGCGCGACATCGGCATTGAGTTCGATCAATGGGAGATGCCCAAGGTCAATACCCAGACCATGGCCTCGACACATCCAAAAGTTTTCTTCGGGGGCGATGCAGCATTTGGTCCGAAGAACATCATCTGGGCCGTAGCCCACGGCCATGAGGCCGCCGTCTCGATCGACAAGATGCTCAATGGCGAGGACATCGCCGACCGGCCGCTGCCGGCGGTCGAGGTAATGAGCCAGAAGATGGGCATCCACGAATGGTCCTACGACAATGAGATCGCGCTCGATAAGCGCTATAAGGTTCCGCATCGCGACAAGGTGGTGGCGCTGAAAGACATCAAGGCCGAAGTTGAACTCGGGTTCGACGAGAAACTCGCCCTCGCTGAAGCCGGCCGCTGCCTGAACTGCGACGTGCAGACCGTATTTTCGGCGCAGCTTTGCATCGAATGTGATGCCTGTGTCGACATCTGCCCGATGGACTGCATCACATTCACGGCGAATGCCGAAGAAGCCGATTTACGCAACCGGCTCAACGCGCCTTCTCATAATCTCACGCAAGATCTTTACGTCCAGGGCGGCCTCAAGACCGGTCGCGTCATGGTGAAGGACGAGGACGTTTGTCTGCATTGCGGCCTATGTGCCGAACGCTGCCCGACCGGCGCCTGGGACATGCAGAAATTCTTGCTCGATATGACTCACGCAGGGACTTCATGCCGACCGCCACGCCGATCAGCCGCGTAAACGATTTCGTTATTCGTTTCGCCAACGTCAATGGCTCGGGCTCTGCGAGCGCGAACGAAATGTTTGCGCGCGCGGTGATGCGCATGGGCGTGCCCGTGGCGCCTCGCAATATCTTCCCGTCGAACATTCAGGGTCTGCCGACTTGGTACGAAGTACGCGTTTCCGAAGCCGGCCACCTCGGGGCGCGCGGCGGAACCGACCTCATGGTGGCGATGAACCCCCAAACCTTCGACAGGGATATCGCCGGCATCGAACCGGGCGGCTACCTCTTTTACGATTCAACGAAGCCGCTGCCGCCGTCGAAATTTCGCGATGACATTACGGTCATCGGCGTACCCCTGACCGCAATCTGTAATCGCGAATATACCGATCCGCGCCAGCGTCAGCTGTTCAAGAACATAATCTATATTGGTGTACTCACGGCCCTGCTCGACATCGACGTGAAGGTGGTCGAGCAGCTCATCGGAGAGCAGTACAAGGGCAAGGACAGGCTGATCGAGCCAAACATCAAGGCGCTGCATATTGGTCGCGACTACGCGATCCTGAACCTGCAATACCCGCTCGGTATCAAACTCAAGCGAGCCAATGCGGTCGGCGACCGCATCTTCATCGAGGGCAATTCGGCTGCGGCGCTCGGCGCCGTCTATGGCGGCGCAACCGTTTGTGCATGGTATCCGATCACACCCTCTTCCTCGCTCGCGGATGCCTTCACGCGCCATTGTGCCAAGCTACGTATCGATCCAAAAACCAACCAGGCCAAATACGCGATCATCCAGGCTGAGGATGAACTCGCCTCGATTGGCGTCGTGATCGGCGCAGGCTGGAACGGCGCGCGCGCCTTCACCGCCACGTCCGGCCCCGGCATTTCGTTAATGCAGGAGTTCATCGGCCTCGCCTATTTCGCGGAAATTCCAGCAGTTTTATTCGACGTGCAGCGCGCCGGTCCCTCCACCGGCATGCCGACCCGCACACAACAATGCGACGTAATTTCCTGCGCCTATGCCTCGCATGGCGACACCAAACACGTGCTGTTATTCCCCGACGGTCCGGTGGAGGCATTCGAGTTCGGCGCACAGGCTTTCGATCTTGCCGACCGCCTGCAGACGCCGATTTTCGTCATGCTCGATCTCGACATCGGAATGAACCACCACCTGTCGAAGCCGCTGGCCTGGGATGACACGCGCAAGTACGACCGCGGCAAGGTGATGACGGCCACCGAGCTCGAAGCCGGTAAGGAATTCGGGCGCTATCTCGACGTCGACGGCGATGGCATCCCTTACCGAACTTATCCCGGCACACATCCGACGAAGGGGGCGTTCTTCACCCGCGGCACTTCGCACGACCGTTACGCCCGCTATACCGAGGAAGGCGCGCCTTACGTCGACAATATGCAGCGGCTGGTCCGCAAGTTCGACACCGCCAAAGACATCGTGCCGCGTCCGCTGATCGCTACTGCCGAAAAGCCGACCAAATACGGCGTGATCTATTACGGCTCGACCTCACCCGCGATGAACGAGGCGATCCACATGATCGAAGCGCGCGCCCATGCGCTCGACCGCATGCGTATCCGCGCTTTCCCATTCCATTCCAGTGTCAACAGCTTCGTCGCCGACCACGATTTTGTATTCGTGGTCGAGCAGAACCGCGATGCCCAGTTGCGATCGCTTATCGTCAATGAATGCGGCATCGACCCGGTTCGGCTGGTGCCAATCCTGCACTATGACGGCACGCCAATCACAGCCCGCTTTATCGCCAAGGCGATCGGAGATCACCTCGACAAGCTAACGGTGAAATCGATGAAGGTGACGATTTGACGAATACTAATGCCCCTCCGCTGTCATGCACGGGCTTGCCCGCGCATCCCGCTTAGGGTGGTACAGCCGTGCCTTCCTCATCGGGATGGCGGGGACAAGACCGGCCATGACAAGTCAGAGTTAGGACGACAACGATGACATATCTCGCCAAACCAAAATTTCACCACCCCGAGCTGCCGAAGAACGCGCTCGGCTATACCCACCGCGACTACGAGGGATCGGTCTCGACGTTGTGCGCCGGCTGCGGTCACGACTCGATCACGGCCGCCATCATCCAGGCCTGCTTCGAGCTGTCGATCGAACCGCACCGCGTCGCCAAGATCTCGGGCATCGGGTGCTCGTCAAAAACGCCGACCTACTTCCTCGGCAATTCGCACGGCTTCAATTCGGTGCACGGCCGCATGCCGTCGGTGCTCACCGGCGCCAACCTCGCTAACCGCGATTTGATCTACCTCGGCGTCTCCGGCGATGGCGACAGCGCATCAATCGGCCTTGGTCAGTTCGCGCATTGCCTGCGGCGCGGTGTTAACATGGTCTATATCGTCGAAAACAACGGCGTATACGGCCTCACCAAGGGTCAGTTTTCCGCCACCGCCGACCGCGGATCAAAGTCCAAACGCGGCTTCATCAACACAGATAATTCGATTGATCTGGTAGCGATGGCGTTGCAGCTCGGCGCAAGCTTTGTCGCCCGTTCGTTTTCCGGTGACAAACAGCAGCTGGTCCCGATCATCAAGGCCGCAATTGCTCACAAAGGTGCCGCCTTCATCGACGTGATCTCGCCGTGCGTTGCTTTCAACAACCACACCGGTTCGACCAAGAGCTTCGATTTCGTACGCGAGCACAATGAAGCTGTTAATCGCCTCGATTTCATTTCCAGCCGCATGCCGATCGAGGTCAAATACGAGCCCGGGACAGTCGAAGTGGTAGAGCAGCATGACGGCTCCAAGCTCGCATTACGCAAGCTTGCGGCCGATTACGAGCTGCACGACCGGACCGCTGCGCTTGGTTTCCTCCAACACCACGCCGCCAAGGGCCAGATTGTTACCGGACTACTCTATGTCGAGAGGGAGCCGGAGGACCTGCATGCGCACCTGCGCACCGTCGACGCCCCGCTCAATACCCTTGGCGAAAAGGAGTTATGTCCGGGCCAGACGACGCTCGACAAATTCAACGCCTCGCTGCGCTAGGCCCTGTTTCCATGCAACGCCGACGGCTCGGCCAGTCCGGTCTCGAGCTTGCCCCAATCATGCTCGGCGGCAATGTGTTCGGCTGGACCATCGACGAGAAGGCTTCGTTTGGCATTCTTGATGCGTTTGTCGATGCCGGCTTAAACGCCATCGATACCTCGGACAGCTATGCGCGCTGGATACCGGGCAGTCCGGGCGGTGAATCGGAAACTATCATCGGTAACTGGCTCAAGCGCAGTGGCAAACGTGACAAGGTACTGATCGCCACCAAGGTCGGCGAAGACATGGGCGAAGGCCGTAGCCTGAAGAAAGACTACATCCTGCGCGAATGCGAATCCTCCCTGCGGCGGCTGCAAACCGACCACATCGATCTTTACCAGACCCATTTCGACGATGAGGTGACGCCGCCGGAAGAGACCATGCAGGCCTATGCGCAATTGATCGCCGCCGGCAAGGTGCGTGCAATCGGCGCCTCAAACATAAGCCGGGCGCGGTTGAAGGCTTCGCTCGCCGCCAGCAGCAAACTCGGTCTGCCCCGCTACGAGAGCCTCCAGCCACTCTATAACCTTTCCGACCGCAAGGAATTTGAGACCGAATTCGAGCCGATCTGCCGGCAGGAGAAGCTCGGCGTCATCAACTATTATTCGCTGGCCGCCGGGTTCCTCACCGGCAAGTACCGCTCGCCCGAGGAAGGCGCCAAGCACCCAGGGCGCGGCGGCCGGCTCAAACGTTACTTCGATGCGCGGGGTATGGGCATTTTGAAGGCGCTCGATGAAGTGGCGGCACGCCACAGCGCATTGCCGGCGCAGATCGCACTCGCATGGCTGATCGCAAAGCCTATCATCACCGCGCCGATCGTGAGCGCCACGAGCCTCAGGCAGCTCGGCGAGATCCTCAAAGCCCCACAGATCAACCTCTCACGCGAGGATATTGCGGCACTAGACGCGGCGGGCACCTGAGTGCCGCACAGGGGAACTTGGGTCGTGGTGTTGTCCGAGCGCGCGCTTTGCCTGCCGTACGCGCGCAGTAAGTTAAAGTCACACTTTAACTTGAGGAAATGCCCTTAAAAACGAATAGATGAAAATCGTTATTGGTTGATGCAGGTGCCGATATAGGTGTTGCGGTCCCCCGCAGCCTGCCCATAAACGCCGGCCTGATGAGAGCAGCGTGCCGCACGATCCTGATAGGTCTCGGCGCCGCCCCGTCCCGAGCCCGATACAGTTGGCAAATTCGGCAATGTCCGCCCCGTCTGCGGCACGACGATGGGCGGCGGAACCGCGGCGCTTGGTGGTTGCACGATTGTCGATTTCGGGATGGTCACGCGCTTCACCGTCCCGCGCGGCGACTTGTATTTCGGGGCAAGCCAAGGCTCCGGTTTCTCCGCTTTGTACCCCTTCTCAGGAACCATGATGCTGTAGTCATCCCGCATGATATCATAGCCATTGCCCCTTTGCGCATGCGCGGCCACGGCTAATACAGCCGCTAGGACAAACAGCAAGATCGTTGAAGGTATACGCATCACTTCTATCAGATAGGAACCCCACGGCCCGGCGGCTATTCCTCCGGCGCGTCCTCAATCGGGTCGTAGCGCTTGGCGTCAAAGCCCAGGAGATTCCAGGACTGTTCCATGTGCGGCGGCAACGGTGCCGAGGCGTCGATCACACCACCGCGCGGGTGCGGTACAATGATATGGCGGGCAAGCAAATGCAACCTTTCCTGCATGCCACCGGGCAAGTGCCAGTTTTCTATATTGAAATATTTCGGATCGCCGACGATGGGGTGGCCGATATGGGCCATGTGTGCGCGCAATTGATGGGTGCGACCGGTCACGGGTTTGAGCGACAGCCAGGCCAGCTGTTGTGCCGCTGTCTCAACCACCGCGTAATATGTCACGGCGTGCACTGCATCTTTCTCGCCGTGCTTCGCAACGCGCATATACGAATCTTCCTCGACCTCCTGCTTGGCGAGATACGTGGAGATGCGGCCCTGCGCCGGCTTGGGCACGCCAACGACCAACGCCCAATAAATTTTTCGCGCTGAGCGCGTACGAAAAGTCTTGGCTAGCGCAGCCGCAGCAAAACGGGTCTTCGCCACCAACAGACAACCGGCTGTGTCCTTGTCGAGCCGGTGCACGAGGCGCGGACGCTGGCCATCCGGTGAACGCAAAGCGCCGAGCATGCCGTCGATGTGACGCGTCGTGCCGGAGCCGCCCTGCACGGCGAGACCCATCGGCTTGTTAAGCACCAGCACGTCAGTGTCTTCGTAAAGCGTGATCGACTTGAGAAAGGCGCGATCTTTCTGCGCAACCGGCGCATCGTCGCGCAGGCGAGACGCTTCCACTTTCAGTGGCGGGATGCGCACCGCCTGCCCGGCTTCCAGCCTTGTCTTTGGCTGCGTGCGCTTGCCATTCACCCTCACCTCGCCTTTGCGGATAATGCGCTGGATATGACTGAACGACAGGCCCGGAAAGCGTGCTTCGAAAAAGCGATCGATGCGCATGCCGAATTCATCAGGTGTGACGATGACGGTTTGAACCTTGCTGGCCGCTTGCAACGCCTTTGCACCCTCATCCTGAGGGGGCGGCCGCAGGCCGCCTTTGAATGACGGACGGCCTCGGCGGACCGGTACACTTGTATTCGGATCTTTGGATGAACGACTGGGGCCGTCGTCCTTCGAGGCTCGCTGCGCTCGCAGCTCAGGCCGACGGTGAGACCGCCGGGACTTGTCACGATCACGATGCCGCGGTCCGGCTATCTGCCGACCGCCGCCGGGCTGGCGGGGACCCGAACGCTCGCGGCTCATGCCCCGCCCCGCTCCTTCCTCAGCTTCGCCCAATACTCCAGCCGTTTCCTGATTTCGCGCTCGAAGCCGCGCTCGGGTGGGTCATAGAACCTTTGGCGTTCCAGCGCGTCGGGAAAATAGTTCTGCCCGGAAAAGGCCTCCTCGGCGTCGTGATCGTAGGCGTATCCGCGGCCATAGCCTTCCTCCTGCATCAGCTTGGTCGGCGCATTGAGGATGTGCTTGGGCGGTAGCAACGAGCCCGCCTCCTTGGCAGTGCGCATGGCGGCGCCAAAAGCGGCATAGCCGGCATTCGATTTCGGCGCAGTCGCGCAATAGATGACTGCCTGCGCAATCGCCAATTCGCCTTCCGGCGAGCCTAGGAAGTCGTAGGCGTCCTTGGCCGCATTGGCGATCACCAACGCCTGCGGGTCGGCAAGTCCGATATCCTCAATCGCCATGCGCACCACGCGGCGCGCGATATAAAGCGCCGGCTCGCCGGCATCCAGCATACGACAGAGATAATAGAGCGCGGCGTCGGGATCTGATCCACGCACCGACTTGTGCAGCGCGCTGATGAGGTTGTAGTGCCCGTCCTGCGACTTGTCGTAGATCGGCGCACGGCGCTGCACGATTTCCTGTAATTTGGCGCTGTCGAAAATTTCGCTCTTGCGCACGGCGCGCCAAACTTCTTCTGCAAGCGTGAGCGCAGCCCGCCCGTCGCCGTCGGCCATGCGCTTAAGGGCTTCACGTGCATCAGGATCAAGGGGAAGCCGCCTGTCCTCTATCTTCTCGGCGCGCTTGAGCAGCTTCTCGATCGCGTTCTCATCAAGGGATTTAAACACCAGTACCCGTGCGCGAGAAAGCAATGGCGCATTCAATTCGAAAGACGGGTTCTCGGTGGTAGCGCCGACCAGAATGATGGTGCCGTCCTCCATCACCGGGAGGAAACTGTCCTGCTGGGCCCGATTGAAGCGGTGGATTTCGTCGACGAATAGTAATGTGCCCTGCCCTATTTCGCGACGGCGGCGCGCTTCCTCGAACACCTTCTTGAGATCGGCCACGCCGGTAAAGATGGCCGAGATCTGCTCGAAATGCAGATCGGTCGCCTGGGCGAGCAGACGCGCCACTGTCGTCTTGCCGGTGCCAGGCGGACCCCAGAAAACAAGCGAACCCAGCGAGCGCGTTGCCAGCATACGCGTGAGCGCACCATCCGGTCCGAGCAGATGATCCTGGCCAACGACTTCTTCGAGCTTCGGTGGCCTGAGCTTGTCGGCGAGTGGACGCGGCGCGTCCTTGTCGAGGCCTGCCGCGGCAAACAGGCTTGAGTCGCTCGCTTTTGCGCGCGGGGTCATCACGATGACCCACGTGCCGCAGACGCGGCGCAGCACGTAGCGAAGCACTGCGCCCGCGACACGATACTATGCAACTCCACCCTCATCCGCTGAATACCGCGGAAATCTTCTGCCCGTCGCGCAGGATGATGATGCGCCAGCTGCGATTGGGTGTGCTGGTCAAGCGCTCAAGGTCGCGGGTCTTGTCAATGCGCTCGCCGTTGACTTCCTCAATCACGTCGCCACGCTGAAAGCCGAGATTTCTCGCGTAGGAACCGGCGTCGACATCAACGATAGCCACGCCGTGATCAACATTCTGCAGTTGCAATTCGTCGACAAGCGCGGGCGAGAGATTGGCGATCTTGACGCCGGAAAATGGCGAGCGCGATCGGATCACGATTTCGTCACGCGGCGTCTCCGGCGCACTTTGCAAGGAGACCGTGGCCGTCTGTTCGCGCCCAGCCCGCAGTAGTCCGAGGCGGGCGCTGCCGCCGGGCGACTTCGTGGCGAACCGATAATCGAAAGCGTTGGGGTCATCGACGTCCTGCCCGTCCACCGAAACGATCAGATCGCCCGCCTTGATACCCGCGCGCGCCGCCGGACTATTTGCCGTCACATTGGCGACCAATGCTCCAGCCGGGCGCTTGAGACCCATGCTGTCGGCGATTTCAGCCGTGACCACTTGCAATTTGGCGCCAAGCCATGGCCGCACCACGGCGCTCCCGCCGGTCTTGGCGGAGGCCACCACCACGCGCACCATGTTGGCAGGAATGGCAAAGCCTACACCTTGCGAGCCACCTGACCGCGAGAAGATCGCGGTATTGATGCCAATCAATTTACCGGTCAAATCGACGAGCGCGCCGCCGGAATTGCCTGGATTGATTGCAGCATCCGTTTGAATGAAGAAACGGTAGTCGGAAATGCCGACTTGCGTACGCGCGAGCGCAGACACGATACCGTGCGTGACTGTCTGCCCGACACCAAACGGATTGCCGATCGCCAGCACGACATCGCCGACTTGCACCGCATCCGAATCAGCGAAGTCCAGAACAGGAAATCGCTCGCGCCCATCCTTGATACGCAGCACTGCAAGATCAGTGCGCGGGTCCTTGAGCACCAGCGTAGCCTCGAACTCACGTTTATCGGCAAGTGAGACCTTCACTTCGTCTGCACCTTCGATGACGTGATTGTTCGTCACAACCAGGCCGGCAGCGTCGATGATCACGCCCGAGCCAAGGGAGCGTTGAAGCTGGTTGCCGCCACCGCCAGGCACGCCGAAGAAGCGGCGGAAAATCGGATCGTCCAACAACGGATTGCGATTCTGCACTACCTTGGCGGCATAGACATTGACCACCGCCGGTGCGACGTGCTGCACCACCGGCGCATAAGACAACCGTAGCTCCGTTTGCGTCGGCAGCCGTCCCTCTTGTGCGGCGGCGAGACCTACTGAAGCAGCGGCAATTAGGATGGCGGTAAGGACTTTAAAGCGCATAGTTTACGAATCCGGGTGAATGACCGAGATATAGGCTTCTCACAGGCTTAAAAGAAGGCCGCCCAAGCCCCATTCAGCTGTCATGGCCGGTTCAACACGGTCATCTCGCTTAACCGGGCACGGCGATGCCTGCTAAGCAGATCAGCGGATCGCGCCGCCTCGCGGCGGGCCGATGAACAATTACTCCAGCGCCGGCACGGTTCGCAGATAGGCCACGATGGCGTCGAGATCATCGGGCGTCAGTGTTGCATAATATTGATAGCCCATCGGTGGCTTCAGCTTGCTGCCATCCTTGCTGATACCGGCTATGATCGCGCGCTTGATCTCGTCATCTGTCCACGCACCGATGCCTTTTGTCTTGCTCGACGTGATGTTGCGCGAAACGGAGACACCCCATGGGCCCGGGAATTCAAAGCCACCGGCGCCAAGGCGGGTATCCCACTGGCGCGCGCCTTTATCCAGAGGAGTATGGCACTCCATGCAATGCGCGATGGTGACGAGATAGAAGCCCTTCTTGGACTTGTCGCTCATCATTTCTTCAGTGAACGGCTTCTCGCCGCCCGGGATCACATGCTCGACCTGCGGCACCTTGTAGACGGGATCCGCAACCTTGTTGCTGACTGGCTTGAGCGTCCGCAAATAGGCGACGACGGCATTGAGGTCGCGATCGGTCATAATGTGATAAAAGCCAGTCGGCATGACCATCGCCACGTGCACGCCATTTGGACGAATACCAGTGCGCATGACTGTTTTGATCTGCGCATCGGTCCAGGCGCCGATGCCGGTGTCTTTGTCCGGCGTGATATTCGGCGCGGTCACCTTGAAGGGCGGCTCATCCCATGACAGGCCACCGGAGTAATCCTTGCCGGCAACCGCCGCTGGCGGGCCTTTCGGCGAATGGCAGTTTGCGCAAGTCAGGATGCCATTGGCGAGATAGTCGCCGCGCTTAACCAGGTCAGATTCCTGCGCACTGGCCATGCTCATGAGGGCAGCTCCCAACACTGCCATCAACAATGCCGTACGAATTGCCATGACGTTCCCCCACTGAGACGAACTATGTCGCCGTCGGGTGCAATCATAACTGGCAGGCGCAATCCGGCAAACAAAAAGAGCGGCAGAGAGTGCCACCCTTTTTCGATACAATTTTGCAAGTTCAGGCTGCTGCGGTCGCCTCTTCCTGGGCCTTCTTGTCCTGGACTGGGCCGGATGCCTTACCCTTGGCCTCGACGTCGCGGTCAACGAATTCGATCACTGCCTTCGCCGCGTTGTCGCCGTAGCGGAAGCCGGCCTTCATGATGCGCGTATAGCCGCCGTTGCGCTCCTTGTAGCGCGGGCCGATAACATCAAAGAGTTTTTTGACCTGCGTGACGTCGCGGATTTCCGCGATCGCCTGGCGGCGCGCATGCAGCCCGCTTTTTTTTGCAAGCGTCACCAGCTTCTCGACAATCGGACGCAACTCTTTCGCCTTCGGCAGCGTGGTGATGATCTGCTCGTGCTTGATCAGCGATACAGCCATATTGGCGAACATGGCCTTGCGATGCTCCGCCGTGCGGTTGAGCTTGCGGTGAACCTTACCGTGACGCATCGCCTAACTCCTGTTTCCCCTTCATGCCCCGAGCGCTTCGCGGCTGCACCGCATCCGGGATGATGCCCTAAGCGTCAGTAATGATCCTCGAAACGCTTGGCGAGTTCTTCGATATTCTCCGGCGGCCAGCCGGGCACTTCCATGCCGAGATGCAGACCCATCTGTGCCAGCACTTCCTTGATCTCGTTGAGCGATTTGCGCCCGAAATTCGGAGTGCGCAGCATTTCCGCTTCGCTCTTCTGCACGAGGTCGCCGATATAAACGATGTTGTCGTTCTTCAGGCAGTTGGCGGAGCGTACCGACAATTCGAGTTCGTCAACCTTCTTGAGAAAGGCCGGATTGAAGGCTAGGTCCGGGATTGTCTCGGCGGCAGCCTCCTTGCGGGGCTCCTCGAAATTCACGAACACGTTCAGTTGATCCTGAAGAATACGCGCGGCGTAAGCGAGCGAATCTTCCGGCGACACTGCGCCGTTGGTCTCAATCGTCATAGTGAGCTTGTCGTAGTCAAGGATCTGACCTTCGCGGGTGTTCTCAACCTTATAAGAGACCTTGCGCACCGGCGAATAGAGGCTGTCAACCGGGATAAGGCCAATCGGCGCGTCTTCGGGACGGTTGCGCTCCGCGGGCACATAGCCTTTGCCGGTATTGACGGTGAACTCCATGCGGATCTCGGCGCCCTCGTCGAGAGTGCAGAGCACGAGATCGGGATTGAGCACAACCACATCGCCGACGGTCTGAATGTCGCCGGCTGTGACTGTGCCGGGACCCTGTTTCTTTACCACCATGCGTTTGGGACCTTCGCCCTGCATCTTGATGGCGATATCCTTGATGTTGAGCACCATGTCGGTGACGTCCTCTCGCACGCCGGCGATCGAGGAGAACTCGTGCAGCACGCCGTCGATATGCACCGACTGCACCGCCGCGCCTTGCAGCGAGGACAGCAGAATGCGGCGCAGCGCATTGCCGAGCGTGACGCCGAAACCGCGTTCGAGCGGCTCGGCGACCGCCGTCGCGACCCGCGCGGCATCACCGCCAGCGGATACTTGGAGCTTGTTCGGCCTGATCAATTCCTGCCAATTTTTCTGGATCACGTCTTCACCTTTTCAGCGGCGCCGCCTTGTCGCGCCTAGCGCACCCCACCCGCCGCGTGGGGAAAATCTCGGCGGTAGCACGCGCACGGGGCAAAAGACCCGCACGAAAGAATTCACACACGACGACGCTTTCGCGGCCGGCAGCCGTTATGCGGAATCGTGGTCACATCCCGGATCGAGGTAATCGTGAAGCCGGCCGCCTGCAGCGAGCGCAATGCTGATTCGCGTCCCGACCCGGGGCCTGACACCTCAACCTCGAGGGTGCGCATGCCGTGCTCCTGTGCCTTCTTGGCGGCATCTTCGGCGGCTACCTGCGCGGCGTAGGGCGTTGATTTGCGCGAGCCTTTGAAACCCATGGTCCCGGCCGACGACCAGGCGATGGTGTTGCCCTGCGCGTCGGTGATGGTGATCATAGTATTGTTGAACGAGGCGGCGACATGCGCGACACCCGAGGCGATGTTCTTTCGTTCGCGCCGACGGACGCGGGTGGCTTCCTTACCCATTCTCAATCCTTTCGCGCCCGTGCGCCGTCATCAGCGCGGGGCTCATCCTGTTATCAAGTCGGTCCCGGGGTCTTCTTTTTGCCGGCGATAGTCTTGGCCGGGCCCTTGCGGGTCCGCGCATTGGTGTGGGTGCGCTGGCCGCGAACCGGGAGGCCCTTGCGGTGACGCAGTCCGCGGTAGCAGCCGAGATCCATTAGCCGTTTGATGTTCAATTGAACTTCGCGCCGAAGGTCGCCTTCGACCATGTAGTCGCGGTCGATGATCTCACGGATCTGAAGTACCTCAGCGTCGGTAAGCTGCGACACACGGCGCTCTGCCGGCAAATTAACCTTGCCCATGATATCCTGAGCGATCGTGGGCCCGATGCCATGGATGTATTGCAGCGCAATCACCACGCGCTTGTTGGTCGGTAGATTGACCCCCGCGATACGCGCCACTTAGTTTCTCCTATATTGGCCGGTGGCGCGGAAAGCGCCGAATTCTTGTGTCCCTGGAAGGGGATAGCGCAAAGCGTAACACGACGCTCGTCCCCGCCTTGTTGGGGCCCAGCATCGCGTCAAACTCCTGAATGTGCAGCTTATTAAGGGATTCATCGCACCTTCGTCAACCTCCGCCGAGTACGGTTTTTGCGCTGTCCCGGCTTGTCTTTGCGCTTGGTTCCGACCGAGCGTTTTCGGCGGGCGCGACCTTTTAGAGACGCCCGCTTTGGCGGCCGGGAGGGTCTACTCTTCCGGTGGCTTGATTTGGGCTTTGGAGTTCGAAGCGACCGCAGTAGCCGGGCAATCTCCGCCGTGACCTCATTAATCGAAGCCATCCCATCCACGGTCTTGAGTATGCCCTTACCGGCGTAATAGCCCGCGAGCGGGACCGTCTGCGCCCGATATGCTGAAAGCCGCCCCTTGAGTACGTCCGGATTGTCGTCCGCGCGCACGTTCTCTCCGCGAGCGGTCATGTCAGCCACTCGCTTCTCGATGCGCCGAAGTAGGATGCCCTCATCGACCTTCAGCTCGATCACCGCATCGAGCTTGAGCCCACGCTCGGCCAACAAGTGGTCGAGCGCTTGCGCCTGCGGCACCGTACGCGGAAAGCCGTCAAGCACAAAGCCGCGTTTGGCGTCGGGCTGGTCAATACGGTCAGCGATGATCGCCACCACGACCTCGTCGGGTACCAGCTCGCCTCGATCCATGATGCTTTTTGCACGCAGGCCGACGGGCGTACCGGCGGCAACCGCAGCGCGCAGCATGTCGCCTGTCGAAAGCTGGATAATTCCGTGTTTGGCTATCAGGTACTGCGCTTGCGTGCCCTTTCCCGCCCCCGGCGGGCCAAAAAGGATCAGTCTCATCGCGTGCGGCCTCGCAGCT
>JBARNC010000463.1:0-6046 GCA_049802775.1 Pseudolabrys sp.
CGCCCAGTCGTGCAAGCAGTTCGTCGTATCGGCCGCCAGCGACGAGTGGGTCGCCAGTGCGCTTCGGGTCGGTCAATTCAAAGACCAGACCGGTGTAGTAGTCGAAGCCGCGTCCGAAGGCAGTCGAAAACTGTACGCGCTTCACGTCGACGCCGCGTGCTTCCAGAAATCCTGTGCGGCTTTCAAACTGGTCGAGCGCGGGCGCGAGCGCTGGCGTCATTTTGACCTCGCGTGCCAAAGCGCGCATTGCGGCGGCGGCCTCGTCGGGATTGCCTTTAATCGCAAGAAAGCGCTCGATCAACCCCCGTACATCGCGCGGCAACTTGGCGCTGACGCCAAGCGCGGACTGTTCGAGGAAGCGGTCTGCGATTTCACCAATCGAGCGGCCGCCAACAGGGTTGATACCGGCGATCGACAACAAATCGGTGACGAGCGCATGTGCGGCCTTCGGATCGGAGCCGGCGAGCGCAGCCAGCACGCCCTGATATTCAGGGCGCGCATTGTTACCGCCAAGCACCAGTCGGTCGAGGTCCTGCGCCAAATTGGTCTTGCGGTTGAAATCCTTGATTAGTCGCCGCTTCCAGGCAGGCGGCAGATCGAGTCCCGCGATAAGGCTTGCGAATAACGCGACGTCGCCGATGTGGATGTCGGGCGCGGTGACGCCATAATGCGCGGTCGCTTCCAGTCCGAGCGAGAGCATTTCAGCGTCGGCCGCCGCTTTGTCGGGGCGCCCGAATGATTCGATGCCCGCTTGCAAGAATTCGGCTGGTGCATCGCTGCGGTGGCGGAATACCGGACCGAGATAGCAATAGCCTGCTGGCTTTCCCGCGACGCTTGAAGCGAGATAGTCGCGCGAAACGGGAATCGTCAGATCCGGACGCAGACAGAATTCATCGCCGTCCGGCGCAGTGGTCAGGTACATGCGCCGGCGAATGTCCTCGCCGGAAAGGTCGAGAAATGGTTCCGCTGGTTGCAGCATCGCGGGCGCAACACGGGCGTAACCGGCGCGCTCATAAGAGGCGACTAGCGCCTCCGCCCGCGCGTCGGGCCGATGCCTCTGAGTTGTTACGCTCGTGTCCATTACTGTCCCAAAAACAACTGCAAATCTGGGGTTCAGGGCTGGCCTTTAGCATGGCGGCCTTAAGGATTCGACGACGTTTGGTAGCTGGCCTTAACATTCCGGACGGTCAAATGGGTGTCGTCGTTAATAAATTTTGCAGCGCCAACCGTCGCCGGCATCCATTACGGCCAAGGTTACAGGCGCTGACCATATGTCCCTGTACGGGTAAGGGAATCTCAATACAACCAGAGTTGACTTGCGTGCGGAGGCGACAGTTTCGATTCAGTAGAGCAGATGCTCGGCCATAGCCTCGACACATGTGACGGCTATAAAGTTGATGGCAATTTAGTCACCGTATAGCGGTCGAGGCGGTCTGCCTTAGATCAACTTGTGCCGGGCGAGCAGCTTTCGCACAGCGCCGACCAGACCATCTTGCTTCACCGCGAACTGCGCCTCAGCCTGCTTCTTCAGATATTCCTCGCGGTCCTTGGTTTCGGTGAGCGCCGCGCCAAGGATCAGATCCTTGACCTGGACCTCGCCGCGCGCTTTCTCGTCGCCGCCCTGAATGATGGCACACGGCGAGCCGCGCTTGTCGGCATATTTAAGCTGCGTGCCAATATTGTTCTTGGGATTGCCGAGATAAAGCTCGGCGCGGATGTTCGCCGCGCGCAGCGCCGACACCATGCGCTGATAGTCGGCAACACGATCGCGGTCGAACACAGTCACCACGACTGGTCCGGGCGCGGGTCTTCCGCTGATCTTGCCGAGATGGGTCAGTGCCGCTTGCAGGCGCGAGACACCGATCGAAAAACCCGTCGCCGGCACCGGCTCGCCGCGGAAGCGTGATACGAGCCCATCATAACGGCCACCGCCGCCAACCGAGCCGAAGCGCACCGGCCGACCTTTCTCATCGTTGATCTCGAAGGTGAGCTCAACTTCATAGACAGGACCGGTGTAGTACTCGAGGCCGCGGACGACGGTTTTTTCGATACGAACACGATCATCATATCCGGCTGCCTGCACCAAAGCTGCAATTTCTGAAAGTTCTTGTTCGCCTGCACTCATTGGTGCCACGCTACTCGTCACATCACCTTTCCCTGTGATCACGGCGACGATGCCAGCTATTTGCGAATCCGCAAGCTCAGCGCCTTTTGTGAAGTCGCCGCTGTCGTCCTTGCGCCCCTTGCCGAGCAGCATTTTGACGCCATCGATACCGAGGCGATCGAGCTTATCGATAGCGCGCATCGTGGTGAGGTGTTTCTCCGTAGGAATTTGAAGGGCATCCATCGCACTGTCGAGAATTTTACGGTTGTTCACCTTCACGATGTAACTGCCGCGCGGAATTCCCAGCGCTTCCATAGTGTCGGCCGCGAGCATGCACATCTCGGCATCGGCCGCCATGGTCGGCGCTCCAACGGTGTCGGCGTCGAATTGCATGAACTGACGATAGCGGCCTGGTCCCGGTTTCTCGTTGCGGAACACCCAGCCGTAGCGGTAGGAGCGGTACGGCAGTGCCAGATTCTGGAAATTTTCAGCCACGTAACGCGCGAGCGGCGCGGTCAGGTCGTAACGCAGCGAGAGCCACTGTTCGTCGTCGTCTTGGAACGAGAACACGCCTTCGTTTGGCCGGTCCTGGTCGGGCAGGAACTTGCCGAGCGCGTCGGTATATTCGATCGCCGGCGTTTCCCCCGGCTCAAAGCCGTACCGCTCGAACACGACACGAATTGCTTCCACCATATGGTGGGTGGCGGCGATCTCGGCAGGCCCGCGGTCGGCAAGGCCGCGCGGCAGGCGGGCTTTGAGCTTGGTTGGCTTGGCCATCGGCGAGTCGCGCAATTGACAGTTGCCGCGTGGTAGCAGCCGTTTCCTGCTTTGTCATTATCGGCGAAAGCGGATAATCCAGTGACTGAATATCCTCGACAGCAGCGGCAGGAAGTGAGGCATCAAATGGCTCTGGCAGCGTCGTCGGTCCCCAACGACCTCGAACCTTATTGGATGCCGTTCACGGCCAACCGCGCCTTCAAGAAACGGCCGCGGTTGGTCGTCGGCGCCAAGGACATGCACTACCTCACCAGCGACGGGCGCAAGCTGATCGACGGCGCCGCGGGCCTGTGGTGCACCAATGCCGGTCACAACCGCGAGCCCATCGTCGCCGCGATCCAGCGTGAAGCAGCGACACTTGACTACGCGCCGGCCTTTCAGTTCGGTCATCCCAAGGCGTTTGAGCTGGCGAGCCGGATCGCCGCGCTCGCGCCCGCCGATATCGACCATGTTTTCTTTTGCAATTCCGGTTCGGAAGCGGTCGATACCGCGCTCAAGATCGCGCTCGCCTATCACAGCGTGCTGGGCAACGCCTCGCGGGTGCGGCTGATCGGTCGCGAACGCGGCTATCACGGCGTTGGCTTCGGCGGCATCGCGGTCGGCGGCATCGTCAACAACCGCAAACAATTCGGCGCGCTGCTTGCCGGCGTCGATCATCTGCCGACGACTTACAATCGCGAGAAGCAGGCCTTCACAATCGGCGAGCCGGAATGGGGCGCGCATCTCGCTGATGAGCTGGATCGCCTCGTCGCACTGCACGATGCTTCAACGATCGCGGCAGTGATCGTCGAGCCGGTGGCGGCGTCGACTGGCGTGCTGGCGCCGCCCAAGGGCTATCTCGAGCGCTTGCGCACGATATGTGACAAGCATGGCATTCTATTGATCTTCGACGAGGTCATCACTGGCTATGGCCGCCTCGGCCACGCGTTTGCCGCCGAACGCTATGGCGTCGTTCCCGACATGATCACCTTCGCCAAGGGCATCACTTCAGGCGCTGTGCCGATGGGTGGCGTCCTGGTGCGAAAAGGCATCTACGACGCGTTCATGAAGGGGCCCGAACACGTCATTGAGCTGTTCCACGGTTACACCTACTCGGCGCATCCTCTCGCTTGCGCGGCCGGCCTCGCCGCGCTCGATCTCTACCGTGACGAGGGGCTGTTCGAGCGGGCGCGCAAACTGGAGGCGCCGTGGGCGAAGGCCGCGATGGAACTCAAGGGCCTGCCGAATGTGCTCGATATCAGGCCGGTGGGCCTGACCGTCGGCATTGATCTCGCCGGCAAGCCCAACGCCGTCGGCAAGCGGGGAATGGAAGCCCTGGAACTAGGTTTCTTCGAACACGATGTCATGTTCCGCGCTGTCGGCGACACGCTGGCGCTCAGTCCGCCGCTGATCGTGAGTGAAAGTCAGATCGGCGAGATGTTCGACAAGCTTGCCCGCATCATCAAGGCGGTGGCCTGAGGCTGCGCAGCGCACGTCAGCCTTGGGCGCGCATGGACCGTCGTATCGAATTGCATGATGGCCACGTTGTCACCGACGAACAACATGAGGCCGCCCGTCACGGCCGGGCACTAGGTCCAATTGCGTAAGACGGTCGCGGATAAAGGATAGCCCAACCAACATAAAGGCTTGAGTCTCCACGCCGGTAATGTAGCAGAATTGGCGGCTGCACGGCGGCATCGGCTGCAACAGAGCGCAATCCCGGCGGCACCTCATTCAAATCGCCGGCGGTCCACACTACCAGCGCACCCTTCGTCCTGAGATCGGCGAGATCGATCCACGGCGCTCGCTCGGGCTTACCATCGATCAGGACGCGTGGATGGTCGGGCGCGTAGTGCGCAACATTGCCGCCGTCCCACATACTGCCAATTATATAGCTGATTGGACGTCCCGTCGCGGCACGATAGCGTTGCGACAGCTCGCGTCCCAGATCGCCGCCGGGAAAGAATACCGCTCGGTAACGATGGTCGTAGTTCGGCAGCACTGCGTAGTTGGCGACGAACGCGAGTGCCAGGCCCCCAAACACCGCTGTCCAGATAAGCACCACGCGAGCAACACGCAATTCGTCTGACGCCTGCCGGGTGGCCAGCACGATCCAAACACCGAAGAAGAGCCAGAGTGGGTAGCCCCACATCGCGACCGTGCCGCGACCGCTGAGGGCCGACATCGCCAGCACAGTCGCGATTGGTCCCAACGCAAGCCAGCCGACGATACGGCAATCGAAGGCGTCCACGCGCAGCGTAATTTGCTTATCGTTGCTGTCCCGCCGTGGAAAAATCAGTGGCAAGGCGATCAGCAGCGACGGAATGAGGAAGAAGACTTGGCTAACGCCAAATTCAAGCGGGTGCCAAATATGGTCGATCAATCCGCGCGAGGCCAGCGCCCGATGCTCAGCATACGTGAGGGGCAAAAAGTCGTTCTGCGCGAGCCACACGATGTGCGGCGCCATTGTGATGAGCGCGGCGACCACTGCGATGTAAGGTCCGGGCGTTGCCAACGATTTGCGCGCTTTGCGATCGAAAAGAATGAAAAGCGCGAGTGGCACCGCCAGCACCACCACGAAATATTTTGCCCACAGTGACATGCCGATCGCCAGACCCAGCAGCAGCCAGTGTCCGGTCCATCCGTCGCGCAAGGCGCGATGGAACGCAAATCCGGCCAGCCCCCAGAACGGCAACTGGATGACGTCGTGGTTGAACTTAGTGGACGTGTAGTTGAGGTAGTGCAAGCCATCCACGATCAGCACTGCCAACAGCGCGCCGAGTGGGCCGGCGAGCGGCCGTGCGGTCAACCAGACCAGCCATAGCGCGGTCACGACGGCAATTTGCGCCAGCAGGTAATATGCAAAATCGTGACCGACCAATTGGTATGTGATTTCGACCAGCCACCAAGGCAATGGCGGCAGTTTGTCATAGCCGAGCTGCCACTCCCGGCCGTAGGTCAGTGCCTCGATCAGATCGAGTGGCAAATTGGGGTAAAGCAGGGTGGGAAGGGCCGTCCACACCACTGCATGCAGCAACAGAATGGCGGCCAAGGCCTGCGCCGGAGCCGCCGCGATCCGGCTAAGGATAAAAAAACGATGGGATGCCGGCGTCGGCTTTGCGGTCCACAATGACTCTAAGTTCCTGCGAATAACGGGCGAATTCGCGCTACCATAGCAGGACTTCG
>JBARNC010000464.1:0-12682 GCA_049802775.1 Pseudolabrys sp.
TATCCGACGATTCGAGTTCGCTTTTGACGGTCGCCTCGTTGTCGATCACCAGGATTATTTTCCCCGCCCTATCAATCTCGACCCGCGATACCCTCTTCCCAGCCATCTCGACTGCCTCGCAAGCACGTTTGATGTTGGTCTTCGTGAATGGACAATTGCCCTTACTCACAGGTCATCCTTTCAGTCCTTTTGACGCCTTTTTCAATGGTAAACAGACTCTTAACGGCCTAAGGTAAAAAAGCGGTTTATGATTGGGGCTCGAAAACGCCCGTTTTTGGCTTGTTTTACCCGGTTGTATTTCGAGGGATAGGTATCGCCGTAGCCGGGGTTATTCGCCGCCCGCGAAGATGTAGCGCAGTGCGCGCTTCGCGCATTGATGCGCCGAACTTCAATAAGTTGGCACCTTATGCGTCCGGCAATCAAAAGGACCGTTCTTGCCGGTGCCCTTGATATTCGTATTGTAGAAGCGAGCCGGATGATCGGCCATCGGCGGTTTCTCTTGTTAATCATTCCGGTGCCGGGGTGGATCAAGTGACCTGTAATTGCCACGGAGCCAGTAATAATGCGTCTCGACTCGTTCGGGGGAAACGCTTGTGGATTTTGCCAATGGGCCGAAAGCGGACATTCAGTGGTCGCTGTGGTCGCCTGCTAACAGGGCATAACAGGCTATTAGTTTCTCCTCAGAACAGGCAATAACAGGCAATAACAGGCGCGGTGATTGTGGGTGATGACACCCAAGGCGCAAGGCAGCTTGCTCATAAATCGAATCTCCAATCGCCGGCACAATTGCCGGGCGGGATCGGTATTAGTCGGGGCTCGACCGCTATAGGATGCCCGGCATTGCCCTTAGGAAGCCCGCTGGTAAACAAAACGTGAACGGCCTAGGCCCGCCGCCCGCCGCGCGCGCGCCCTGCTCCGAGCATAGAATTGCCGAACGCGACCGCAGACCGCTGTCGCGGAAATGTCACGGCGCGGCAAAATGTGGAGTTTGCATCGGGAAAACAGGCATCGCGCCTTGCGTATCGAAGTGGGCCGGGTAACTTTGGGCTGATCTCAGGGGCGTGAAGACGCCGTTGCATAGGGGAATAGGACTATGAAAAAACTCTTGCTCTCTGGCATAGCGTTTATCGCACTGGCCGTGGGACCCGCGCTGGCGGCGGATCTGCCGCGCAAGGCGCCCCCGCCAGTCGCGCCGCTCCCACCGCCAGCAATCTGGAACGGGTGGTACGTCGGTCTGAACGCCGGCGCCGGCTGGAATAATAACGACTTCGATAACAGCGAGGCCTCGTTCTTCTGCAACCCTGCTGGTGTGCCACTCACGGGTTGCGGGAGTCAGGGTTTTATTGGCGTCCTTGGGAATCGTAGTATTGCGGCTGTTGGTACTGGTAATAAAGCCGGTTTCATCGGCGGCGGGCAGTTCGGGTATAATTACCAAGCGCCCGGCTCCATGTGGGTTTGGGGCTTTGAGACGGACTTCCAAGGGGCCGACATCCACCGCGCCGGGGCTGTAACCAGCACGGTGGATCTGCACCCAGCTTTTAACAACACCCTCACTACAACGGGCGTGGCTAGCCAAAGGCTCAACATGTTGGGGACCCTGCGCGGTCGACTGGGCTGGACGCCGTCACCCCCGTGGCTGCTTTACGTGACGGGTGGCTTGGCTTACGGCCATGTCGAGACTTCAGTAGGATTTACCTCGCACCTTTCGAACGCTTTGCCAGGGACGGGGGGTCTAGTAAATTGGGCTGATGGCTCCGGCTTCATCTCAAAAGATGATTGGCGGGCGGGCTGGACTGTCGGCGGCGGAGCGGAATGGATGTTTGCTCCGCGATGGTCGTTCAAGGCAGAGTATCTCTACTATGATCTGGGGCACGTAAATTTGAACTCGGAGATAGACAACTTTAATCCAAATGGTACACGAGCCTTCGGTTTCGGCGTTGCATCGCAGGCCAGCAACAAAGGCAGCATTGCCAGGGCCGGCATAAACTACCACTTCGGCGCTTACTAAGCGCGAAGGGTCTCAAAGTTGATCAGCCCCGGGGTTTTGGCCCCGGGGCTTATTGTTTGCCGCAAGCGCGACAAAGGGGTGAATGGAAGCGGCGCTGCGCAAATATGAGCGTCAGTGCCGATGGACTCCATGTCTTTGAACGATGACGCCGATGATGTGGGCTTGTAATCCGCCCTGCGGCGGGATACAGAATTCATGTCAGACAGATGTGCTTGCCCCTGGCTTGATTGCCTGGGGCATTTTTTTATTGAACTACGCGGCCGCGTCGCGCTCCGCCTCACAAAATTCAATGACGTCCCCTGCTGACAGCTCGCAGCGTGAGCCGCGAATGCAAATCAAGCTGGCGTCGGCAAAACCAAGAAAGCGCATTAATTCAGGAGGGCGGAGCGTTCGTGTCCTCTCCAGTGCCATCACCGTTCTGCCCTGCTTGTTTCCCGCATTGCGTCAGCCGCCGGCCACAAGTTTCAGCGCTGGCGATTGATACCCGGGCGGCCACTGCGACTCGAATGGATAGGCTCGCCCTTCCAGTTCGCGCTGATTGAGCAGGCGCACTAGCGCCTGTTGATTTGTATCGAGGTAGTGGGTTTTCCACGCTTGAAATTCGGGAGCGCCGGGATAACTATCGAAGGTAACGGCCTTCGCGCTGAAATCGTGCGGTTTGCGCCCCTGATATTCAGCGTCGTTGTCGAGCCAATTGTTGAAAGCCTGATCCCAGTTGGCAAATTTGCTGCCCTTGGCGATATGGTGGCCCTTAAACTTGCCAGCAGACCGTTCGATTTCCTTGTCGGAAAATCCCAGCTTCTTGCCGTGGGCGATACTCCCGACGCTGGGTTTCCAAGAAGAAGGGAAATCGGTCAAAGGTCTCTTTCTCGAATTCCCCTTTTCCTTTTTTCCATCGTTCGCTGTTGCTGGGTCCGAGCGAAGCTCGGTACTACTATCTTTCTTTGTAGTTGTAGTTGTAGTTGGCATTGCCACCGCATCGGCTAATGCTTTGTTTTTCCTATGTTCGGCCCATCTTTTGTCGCTGTTTTGTTTCGCTTTTGCCGAGGTTTTAGACGACTTTTGACGCTCTAAATCGACGATAAAATTCCGCCAATTATTATCGGCGTCGAGTTTGAAGAAGCGTTGTAGCAGTTTCGGGACAATGCGATTGAAGCGATGGCCGTGCATACGGAGCGCGCATTTGAGCCACGCCATGTCATTCGGGATTGCGGCATCTTCGCGCTGCCATGCCAGCGTTAGCAGGATGACGTAAATGCCAATCTCATCGAATTCCAGATCAAGCGTGTCAACGCGGAATTCATCAACGCGCAGCGGCATCCAATAGCGGCGCGTGTTCATGACGCACCGAATAGCTTTAGATATTGGGCCGAGGTCGCAATAGACTTGCAATCCGCGCCGGAGCGGTCTACGTGGTTCATGACATTTCCTCTTGGGCAGCTCATCGGCTGCCCAATTTTTTAGTTAGATTTTTGTATTGGAACGTACAGCGCCAGGTGAGGGGAGCGCTGAAAATATTCTTTGCGCTTCAAAAGGGCTTAATGGCCCCCACCTTTGGCGCAAACATTTGAAATTAATTGATTGTGTAACAACGTCACCGCCCACCAGAAAAAGCCTGCGACAAAACGAAACGGCAGGCGAGAGGCCAATCGCTCCGCGCCTGCCGTTATTCCCCGGAGGGTCAGGCAGAAGGTCGTCAGATCGATTCCTTCAATTCCTTGGACGCGCGGAATGCGACTTTCTTACTGGCCTTAATCTGGATTTGCTCGCCAGTCGCAGGATTGCGGCCAATGCGCGCAGCGCGCTTGCGCACCTGGAGGATGCCGAGACCGCCAATGCGAATGCGCTCGCCTTTTTTTAGATGCTTCACAATATTGCCAACCAGATCGCCGAGCACGGTCTCCGCCTGCTTCTTCGACATCTCGTGTGTTTCTGCGAGTGCAGCAGCGAGATGTTTTAGCGTGACGGTCGGTGGTGTCGGAGCTTTTCCAGGAACCATTGCCATCAGTGGGACCCTCCTCTTGAATCCGCGAGCTTGGCGAAGCGCCAAACACACGCCCGAAATAGACGATTCGGGGGCGGTCTGACCATCGATTCTTCTCGGTAAATAAGGCTTTTTCGCAATTTCCGTGGGTGAGGAGGCCCTTACCTTGACTTGCCATAGGGCCGCCTATAACTCGGACCCACGCCCGCGGGGGCGTAGCTCAGTTGGTTAGAGCGCTGCCCTGTCACGGCAGAGGCCGCGGGTTCGAGTCCCGTCGCTCCCGCCATTTTATCAATGACTTAGCGATGATTCTCGGTGGCCAAACCGGCGCTTTTGAAGGCCGGAAATTTGGGTCGCAGGCCGCGCCATGACCTCCGTTCGGGCGATGCTTTTCGACGTATTCGGAACCCTGGTCGATTGGCGGACAGGGGTGGCCCGCGAGGCCGAGCGGGTGCTTCAACCCCTTGGGCATAACCTCGACTGGACCGGCTTCGCCGATGCTTGGAGGGGTGAATACCAGCCCGGGATGGAAGAGGTGCGGTCAGGCCGCATCCCGTTTTGCAAACTCGATGTGCTGCACCGACGCAATCTCGAGCGCTTCATGCCGCGCTTTGGCTTGCGAGATCTGTCGGACGACGTGCTGCATGAGCTAACACTCGCGTGGCACCGGCTGGATGCGTGGCCGGAAGTACCAGCGGCGCTCAAGCGGCTCAAGAAACAGTTTTTACTGGCGCCGGTCTCCAACGGAAACATTTCATTGATGGTCGATCTCGCTCGCCGCAACGATTTCGCTTGGGACGCAATCCTCGGGGCAGAGGTTGCCAGAGATTACAAACCAAAGCCGCGCGTTTATCTCGCCGCTTGCGAAGCGTTCGATCTCAAGCCTGCGCACTGCATGATGGTGGCGGCGCACAGCAATGACCTCGCCGCTGCGGCGGCATGTGGGTTACGCACTGGTCACATCGCGCGAGCGGATGAGCACGGTCCAGGGACTGGCGAGCGCGCGCCGACCGTGCCGGTGGATGTGGCGGGGAAGGATTTGGCTGACCTCGCCGATAAGCTGAGAGTCTGATCCATCACCTTGAGGTGGCCGCTTAACGGCCCTCGAAGGGCGACGGCCCAGTGTGGTCTCCTTCGAGGCTCGCTTCGCTCGCACCTCATGGCGGCGGCTGGATCAGCCTTTGTACACCGGCTCCGGCTGCGAGAAAAAGCTCGCCAGTATGTGGTACACGATCATGTAGTTCTTTTGTTGGAAGCTCGCGTGCGAGATGCCCGGCATCACCGTGAACTGTTTGTCCGCGTTCGGCAGTTTTTCGAAGAACTTCAACAGGTCTTGCAGCGATGCAATGCCGTCGTGTTGGCCGCGCATGATCAGAGTCGGTACCATAATCTTTTCCGGATTGACCACCGGTAATCTTGAGCACATGTCGACGTAAGTTCCGGTCGGCACTGAATCGTCGAGTGCCGTGATGGCATCCGCGAACGCGTTGATAACCTTGCGCTCGGCAGTGTCGGGGTGGTCGCGGTCGAAAACCGAGTGGATGAAAGTCTTGTCAATCGGGCGGCGGTTGTTGGCTGTGAACTCCGCCAGTTTCTTGCGTCGCTGTTCAAGGGTAGGGGAGCCTTCGCCGGTCCACACCATGGCATCGAGGGCAAGTCGCGCCACCATTTCGGGGTGCCGCTCTGCAAACATTGCTGCGCGCAACGCGCCGGAAGAAATCCCGTAGACCAGGAACGGTCGTTTTCCGCGCAGGTTCTGGATGTAAAGCGCGGCGGCGTAACAGTCGTCGGCGCCTTGCGAGATCGGCGCATTGTTGTCGCGGTCTTTGGTTGAGCGGCCATAGCCCTCCATGTCGACGCACCAGCAATCGAAACCGCGGCGGGCGAAGTGATCCATCGCCGATGAGTCGGGCCGTCCCGGGACTTGCAAGTCGAAGGTTGGCTGCGACGCCATGGACGAGCCATGCACGAACAGAATAGCGCCTATGGTCTTGGCTGGATCGCCGGCGCATTTTTCAAACAGAAACAGTTTCACTCCGCTGTCTTTGGTCGTCCAATGGTCCTCGCCTTTAATCGCGGCGGCTGGTTTGCTCATTTCGTTCATCACTCACCTGTAATCTTGCTCAGTTAATTGGTGGAATGCGGTTGGCTTTGATGACGTTCGCCCATTTGGCGATCTGGTTATCCATGAATGTCTTGAATTCGGGCTGCGTCATAACGATCGGGGTGGCGCCGGTTTTCTCCCATGCTTCTTTGATATCGGGCCGTGCCAGGATTCTGGTGATCTCCTGATTGAGTTTGTCCACGATCGGTTGCGGCGTACCAGCCGGCGCCATAAAGCCGACCCACAATGTGGCATTGAAGCCGGGAACGCCGGCCTCCGTGATCGTTGGCACGTCGGGCAACGTTGGCGACCGAACTTTGCCGCTGGTGCCGATTGCACGCACCAGCCCCGCCTTGATCATCGGTGTCATCGTGGGCACCGAATCGAACAGGATCTGAATTTGCCCACTGAGAATGTCGTTACGGGCGCCGGTCGAACCCTTGTAAGGCACGTGCACAATGTCGACGCCGGTAAGATTTTTGAGGAGCTCGCCGGCCATGTGGTAGTTCGAGCCGGGGCCTGAAGAGCCGTAGTTGATTGTGCCGGGCTTGGCGCGTGCGAGTGCCAGCAGTTCGTTCAGATTCTTCGCCGGCGCGGATGGATGCACCACCAGCACAAGATCAGTGTCAATCAGTGGCGCGATCGGCACCAGGTCGCGCATGAGCTGATATTGCTTGTGGGCGAAGAGCGTCTCGTTGACGGTCTGGGTGCCAGAGACCATCAACAGCGTGTAGCCATCGGGCGGCGACTTGGCGACGACGTCGGTGCCAATGGTTGTGCCGGCGCCCGGACGGTTTTCCATGACAAAGGGTTGGTGCAGGGACTTGCGCAATTCCTCGCCGATCGCACGGGTGTAAACATCGGTCGGTCCGCCGGCGCCAAATGGAACGATGATTTTGACGGGACGTGAGGGATAGTCGTCGGCGTTCGCCGCGAATGCCGAAATTGTGACAACACCTGCGAATACGAGCAGAACTGCAATATGCCACGGACGAGCCATGCGCCTTCCTTAAGTTGTGATATCTGCCCCGCCGGCGGCGATAATCGTGGGGGGCTCGCGGCCCTGTCAATCGCGCGGCCGGGGCAAGATCGCTCGTGGATGCCGCCGAATGTCGGCTTGCCACTCCCTATGCGCTGCGCTAAGCCTCGGCCGCTCCCGTCCTTGAGGTTATTCCAACAAACAAGGGCCCATTTGTGCGGGGCAACCGGCGCCTTTCTGGCCGCCGAGCGGTCTGGGGCGGGCGTATATCAGGTAGGGCGGGACTGTACGCTTGAGGTCGCCGATGAGCGCATTGCTGCTGGATTACCTGCCTCTGGTCGTCTTCATCGCGGTTGCGCTCGCCATCGGGCTCGCGTTGCTGGTTGCTCCCTTCATCGTTGCCTACAAGCAACCGGATCCGGAAAAACTTTCCGCCTACGAATGCGGCTTCAACGCGTTCGATGATGCGCGCATGAAGATCGACGTGCGCTTCTATCTCGTCGCCATTCTTTTCATCATTTTCGACCTCGAGGTGAGTTTCCTGTTCCCCTGGGCGGTCGTCTTTCGCAAGATCGGCCTTTTCGGCTTCTGGTCGATGATGGTGTTTCTTGGCGTTCTCACCATCGGCTTCATATATGAGTGGAAGAAGGGGGCGCTGGAATGGGATTGATGAACCCATGAGCGTAATTGCACCCGAGCCAAGGGGAATTCTCGATCCGCGCACCGGCAAGCCGGTCGGAGCGGACGACTCCTTTTTCACCGGCATGAACACCGAGCTCGCCGACAAGGGTTTTCTGATCACTGCCGCCGACGATCTGATTACCTGGGCGCGCACCGGCTCGCTGATGTGGATGACATTCGGACTCGCCTGCTGCGCGGTCGAAATGATGCAGATGTCGATGCCGCGCTACGACGCCGAGCGTTTTGGCTTCGCACCGCGTGCCTCACCCCGCCAATCCGACGTGATGATCGTCGCTGGTACGCTGACCAACAAGATGGCGCCCGCCCTGCGCAAGGTCTACGACCAAATGCCGGAGCCCCGTTATGTGATCTCGATGGGCTCATGCGCGAACGGCGGCGGCTACTATCACTATTCCTATTCTGTCGTGCGCGGGTGTGACCGTATCGTACCGGTTGACATTTACGTGCCCGGCTGTCCGCCAACTGCAGAAGCGCTGCTTTATGGCGTGATGCTTTTGCAGAAAAAGATCCGTCGCACCGGCACAATCGAGCGTTAAGCGGAGCCGGACATGGACGACACGTTCGACAGGCTTGGGCAAACGATCAAAACCGCCCTCGGTGCCTCCATCACCGGCTACACGATTGCGCGCGGTGAATTGACGGTGAGTGCCAAAGCCGCCGAGGTCATCAAGGTCGCGACGTTTCTGCGCGACGATCCGGCTTGCCAATTCATCAATATCATCGACGTAACGGCTGTCGATTGGCCATCGCGCGAGCAGCGCTTCGACGTCGTCTATCATTTTCTGTCGCCGCGGCTGAATCAGCGCGTTCGGCTCAAGGTTGCGACCGACGAAACGACGCCCGTGCCGTCGCTGATCAATGTTTTCCGTGGCGCCGACTGGTTCGAGCGCGAAACCTACGATCTCTATGGCGTGCTGTTCACCGGCCACCCCGACATGCGGCGGATCCTCACCGACTACGGCTTCGAAGGCCACCCCCTACGTAAGGATTTTCCGCTCACCGGTTTCGTCGAGGTGCGCTACGACGACGAGCAGAAACGCGTCGTCTACGACAAGGTGACGTTGGCGCAGGAACTCCGCAGCTTCGATTTCCTCTCGCCGTGGGAAGGCACGAACTATGTGCTGCCGGGTGACGAGAAGGCGAAGCCCGAAGAGGAAGAGAAGGGGTCGTAAGCATGAACCCGACCCCGAAACCCGATCTCACGCATTCGTTTTCCTACAAGGCACCGGAAAACAAGACGGTACCGTTCACCTATCCTGAATCGCCAATCATTGCACAAATGCCGAAGGTATTCGCGACCGGGTTCATGGTCGTGCTTATGGAGTGGACGTGCACACAATTAATGGCGCCGCACCTCGACGACGGCGAGGGCAGCCTCGGCACCCATGTGGACGTTTCCCATCTGGCGGCGAGCCCGCCCGGGATGACGGTCAAGGTCGACGTAGAAATCGTCGAAGTGCAAGGCCGCAAAATTGTTTTCAAGGTTATCGCCCACGATGGCATGGACCTGATCGGCGAAGGCCGCCATGAGCGCGTCGTGGTGGCGTGGGATCGCTTCAACGCCAAAGTCGCAGAAAAAGCGAAAGCCGCAGCGGAGCTGGTAAGCTGATGGCTGAAAACGAACTGCGCAATTTCACCATCAATTTCGGACCGCAACATCCGGCGGCGCACGGCGTGTTGCGCTTGGTGCTCGAGCTCGACGGAGAGGTGGTTGAGCGCGTGGATCCTCACATCGGGCTACTTCACCGTGGCACCGAGAAGTTGATCGAGTACAAAACGTACTTGCAGGCGGTGCCCTATTTTGACCGGCTCGACTATGTCGCGCCGATGAATCAGGAGCACGCGTTCTGTCTTGCGGTTGAAAAACTGCTTGGCATCCAGGTCCCCAAGCGCGGGCAATTGATCCGCGTGCTCTATTCGGAAATAGGTCGGCTGTTGTCACATCTGCTGAATATCACGACGCAGGCCCTGGATGTTGGCGCACTCACTCCGCCGCTGTGGGGCTTCGAAGAGCGCGAGAAGCTGATGATCTTCTACGAGCGCGCTTCCGGCTCGCGCATGCATGCGGCCTATTTCCGTCCCGGCGGCGTTCATCAGGATCTGACGTCGCAATTGATTGACGATATCTACGCTTTCTGCGATCCGTTTCTGAAGGTGGTCGACGATCTCGACGGGCTGCTGACCGGCAATCGCATTTTCAAACAGCGCAATGTCGATATCGGCGTTGTCAAGCTCTCCGATGCCTGGAACTGGGGCTTCTCCGGCGTGATGGTGCGCGGGTCGGGCGCAGCCTGGGATTTGCGCAAAGCGCAGCCCTACGAGTGCTATTCCGAACTCGATTTCGACATCCCGATTGGCAAGAACGGCGACTGTTACGACCGCTATCTCATCCGCATGGAAGAGATGCGCCAGTCGACCAAACTCATAAAGCAGTGCGTCGAGAAGTTACGCTCGTCCGCCGGACAGGGTTCGGTCACCGTCGATGACCAAAAGATCGTGCCACCCAAACGCGGCGAGATGAAGCGCTCGATGGAAGCGCTGATCCATCACTTCAAACTCTACACCGAAGGCTATCACGTGCCGGCGGGCGAAGTTTATGGCGCGGTCGAAGCGCCCAAGGGTGAGTTTGGCGTTTATCTGGTCGCCGATGGCACCAACAAACCGTACAAGTGCAAGATCCGCGCGCCGGGCTTCGCGCATCTGAGCGCGATGAATTTTCTCTGCCGCGGCCACATGCTGGCCGACGTCTCTGCCATTCTGGGGTCAATCGATATTGTGTTCGGCGAGGTGGACCGATGAGCGTTCGCCGTCTCGCGCCGACCGAAATCCAGCCCAAGGATTTTTCCTTCAGCAAGGACAACTTTGCCTGGGTGAAGAAGGAAATCACCAAATACCCGGAAGGCCGCCAGCAGTCGGCGATCATTCCTCTGTTGTGGCGCGCACAGGAGCAGCATGGCGGCTGGTTGCCGGAAGCGGCAATCCGTCATGTCGCCGATTTCCTCGGCATCGCGCATATCCGCGCGCTCGAGGTTGCAACCTTTTACACGATGTTCAATCTACAGCCGGTCGGAAAATTCCATGTGCAGCTTTGCGGCACGACGCCGTGCCGGTTGCGTGGCGCAGACGACCTGGAGAAAATCTGCCGCAAGCGCATCGGCGGCCAGGGCGATGTCACCAAGGATGGAAAGTTTTCGTGGGTCGAGGTTGAATGTCTCGGCGCCTGCGTCAACGCGCCGATGGCGCAGATCAATTATGACTACTACGAGGACCTAACGGCTGAGAGCTTCGGCAAAATTCTCGACGATCTCGCAGCCGGCAAGAAAGTGAAGCCAGGCCCGCAGATCGACCGACAATTGTCCGCTCCGATTGGCGGTGCGACCACACTTAGGGAAAAGGCGTGACCAATGCTCGCTGACAAGGACCGCGTCTTTCGTAATCTCTACGGCCAGCACGACTGCGGCCTAAAAGGCGCGCGTGCCCGCGGCGCTTGGGACGGCACCAAGGCCATTTTGGCGAAGAGCCGCGACGCCATCATCGATGAGGTGAAGACGTCAGGCCTGCGCGGCCGCGGCGGCGCCGGCTTCCCGACCGGCTTGAAATGGTCGTTCATGCCGAAGAAATCGGACGGCCGCCCACATTATCTCGTTGTGAACGCCGACGAGTCCGAGCCGGGCACCTGCAAGGATCGCGAGATCATGCGGCATGATCCGCATTTGCTGGTCGAAGGCTGTCTGATAGCAGGTTTCGCCATGGGCGCTAACGCCGGCTACATTTATGTTCGCGGTGAATTCGTCCGCGAGCGCGAACGCCTGCAAGCGGCGATTGATGAGGCTTATGACGCCAAGCTGATCGGCAAAAATAATGTGCACGGATGGGACTTCGATCTCTACGTCCACCACGGCGCCGGCGCCTATATCTGCGGCGAAGAAACCGCGCTGCTCGAGAGCCTTGAGGGTAAGAAGGGCCAGCCGCGCCTGAAGCCGCCGTTCCCGGCCAATGTTGGGCTCTACGGTTGCCCGACCACTGTGCAAAATGTGGAATCGATCGCGGTCGTACCGGACATCATGCGGCGTGGCGCATCGTGGTTCGCCGGCATCGGCCGGCCCAACAATACCGGCACCAAGCTGTTCTGCATCTCCGGTCACGTCGAGAAGCCGTGCAATGTGGAAGAAGCCATGGGCATTCCGCTGCGCGAGCTTTTGGAAACCCATGCCGGCGGCGTGCGTGGCGGTTGGCACAATCTGCTTGCTGTCATTCCGGGCGGCTCGTCCATGCCGCTGGTCCCAGCGGGCCAAGACTGGGCCGACTCGCTGGTCTTGGATTTTGACGGCTGCCGTGACAAGAAATCCGCGCTCGGCACTGCGGGCGTGATCGTGATGGACAAGTCAACCGACATTGTCCGCGCCATGACGCGCATCTCTTATTTCTACAAGCACGAAAGCTGCGGCCAGTGCACGCCGTGCCGCGAGGGCATGGGCTGGATGTGGCGCGTGCTGACCCGCATGGCGGAAGGTCGTGCGCAAAAGCGCGAGATCGACATGCTGATGCAGGTGACGCAGCAGATCGAGGGCCATACCATTTGTGCATTCGGCGACGGCGCTGCCTGGCCAGTGCAAGGCTTGCTGCGGCACTTCCGTCCGGAGATCGAACGACGAATCGATGAGTATTCGCGCAATGCCGACGCTCACGGCGCTGTGCGCGAGGCGGCGGAGTAATGACGATGACTGAGCCCCGCCATCTCGCCCAGTTCAACATCGCGCGGACACGGTATCCGCTCGACGATCCGCGCATGGCGGAATTCGTCGACAACGTTGCGCGCGTGAACTGTCTCGCCGACAAGGTCCCCGGTTTCGTCTGGCGTCTGCAAGATGAAAGCGGGAATGCCATGAACATGCGGGTCTATGA
>JBARNC010000465.1:0-11183 GCA_049802775.1 Pseudolabrys sp.
CAGTCTCGATTTTAAGTCCAAGATGATCAGCAATATCGAGGTGAGACATCGGCAGATCGAGATAGTTCGAGTTCCCCATCCTCATTGATAGGTCAATCAAGAATGTTGCCACCCGGCATTTGGCAAGCCTGCTCAACAACAGTGAATGCTCTTGTACGCGGCGAAGCTCATTTGTTGTAGCAGCCAACAGATAACTTGCGATTCTGCTGTCTCGAATGGCAGTGGCAAGCAAAGTGCTGCGTTTGAGAAACAACACTAATGCATCTGTTGCCGCCTCCTCGGAGAGCGAATGTATTAGATCGCCGCTCCAGCCAAAAAGCTCTCCAGGGAAATGAAAAGCGACGATACGGCGGCTACCGTCCTGATAGGCCCTACAACTTCGGACAACACCACTGACGACTAGGAAGATGTATTCGGTAATGTCCCCCTCACAGACAATCGTCGCGTCACGGCAATAACGGATAGGGCCGCGCCGAAGTGCAAGAATGCCGTTCTTTACATCTTGCTGGTTGCAACTATGTAAAAGCACCTTTGAGAAGTTGAATGGTTGATGTTTAGAAATGCCGCGAAAAAGCTGGCGGTCAAGATTTACTACGCGACTGTTCATCAAACGCCCCTTGAGCCGAGGCATTGACGGTAACTATGTGCGCCCGAAACACGAATTATACGAGCGTAAACGCGAAGTATACGAGCGTATAAGTGCGGCGGTGACGCCGGTCGTTTAGCTTGAACTCACCCTCAAGGATGAGCGTCCCCTCTCATCCTATGCGCCCGGTCAGTCCCCGCTGCCGGGCGCATTCATTTTGTGCGTGAGAATTACAGGCGATCAAACCCATGTCTTACTACGTGGGCATAAAGGTCGTGTGGCGAGTAACATGTCCGCCAAGTGCCCTTAGCGGACATCGCCAACCTCATGGATTACCTCATCGGCGCACGCGAACATGCAAGGCAAGCCCAAGCGAGTTAGCCGTCGTTCAAATTGGAACAAGATCGGGAAACACGGGCACGCCTATGAGACGACGCCCGGGGCGTCAACGCGCGGCGTTGTAGGCATCGCGTAGGACGTTCGTCTCAAGCTCCAGATCGTCCAGACGATGCTTGACTACATCGCCGATGCTGATGATACCGGCGAGCTTACCGCCGCGTAGCACCGGCATGTGGCGCACGCGATGGTGCGTCATCAGGTTCATCACGCGATTGACACTCTCGTCCGGGGAGACGGTGGTCACGCCGTATTGCATGATTTCCTTCACAAGCATCGACCTGGCTGTCTCGCCGTAGCGAGAAAATGCGTGAACGATTTCACGTTCGGAAATGAGACCAAGAACTGCGTTCCCACTCGTCACTACGAGAGCGCCGATATTCTTTGCCCGCAGCCAGTCCGCCGCACTCTTGATGCTGGCGTCCGGAGCTATTGTTGCGACGTCGGTGCCCTTCCGCCTCAGAATGCTTTCGATGGACATAGCCTCCTCCCATCGGGTGGCCCAGCTGCCTCTGTCATTGATCTGCGTGGCAATGCCGTTCTCGCCCCCGCAATTGGGGGCATACCATGGAAACCGTTCTCCTCTACGAGGAGTACTAGCATATCATATCGGCAGGAAGCAGTCAGCGAGCATCGGTGACCGCGCAACCGATCAGTTGGCAAGCTGGTGCGTGACCGGTTCGGGTCAAAAGCGGACAAATTATCGAAGGCCAAAATCCACGTTGGTCCGCTGTTACTCCAATAGCGGACAAAGGCGGGCCCTAACACGCGCACAGTAGAATGACAGGGCGGCCTCAAACCTAACAGGATAGGACAGGCAATCAGCGCCAGAAGTCTTCGGTTTCTTGACTGCGCTCAGATCGCAGTTGCAGACTGTTGCTCGATGCAGGGCTACCGAATGCGACAGCTATTGAGCGTTGCTGCAATCATCACGACACTCGCAGTCGCGGGTTGTGGCCAACCCACACCGGGGCCACAAGGCCCACCGGGTCCTGCCGGTGCACAGGGTCCGCAAGGGCCCGCTGGGCCTCCAGGTCCGAAGGGAGAGCCTGGGTCGGGGCAGGCTTTGCGCATGGTGACCGGCCCAGAAAACACCGTTCGCTGCGCGGACGATGAGGCCCTGGTTTCGTTGGTGTGTACGACCGGCCCGACCGATGGAACCAAATGTGTCGTCCCAGGCACCACAGCCACCGTCCTGTGCATGCGCAAGTGATCGCCAACGACCGTCAGCCGAGGTGGCAAGCTTATCAGCGGCCTTCCCTGAATCGCGTCTCGGGAGCGCCCGACCTATACCACGACTATACCAACGTATAAGGCGACGCGCAGGCGGCGGCGGGTACGCTTTTTTCATGTTGCACACGACTGGCATTGCCGCAGCAGTCACCGTCACGTTCGTGATTTGGTTCACGATAGTCGTGCTGGCTCTCGGCAGCACGTTGTGGCCGTTGTTGGGGGGCGTGCACTAGTGATGACATCCCTGGGACAAATGCCTACGCTGAACTCGACCGGTTGTTCAGCGCTTCCGTTTGATCCTGGCAGCGAAGGATTGCGCTACTATCTTCCCGTTCCGCACAACAAATGTGTCGGTAGCGAATTCGTACGAATTGTCCGCCGTTTCGGCCGTCCAGAGAATATAGCCGTGATCGCCCTCAATCGATTGGTGCTGCATCGTGAACGAGGAGCCCGGCTTTGCAAACTCAGAAACGAGGGCCTGAAAGAGGGGCTTAATCGCGGCTGGGCCTCTTAACGGTCCAGCCGGCGTAAACAATACCGCATCCGACGAATAGTCGGCCAGTATGCCGGCGAGGTCGTACTTAGCAAAGGAATTCAGGTGGCGATCCAGAACATCACTCGTTGACAACGTTGTCATCGTTTTCTCCTTGTCAGTAGTTGATCCCATTGGTTTTCAAGGGCCCGGCACAGGGAGATTGATTTCACATCCGTGCGCCGAACAGCTAGTTCTTCGTGCGCCGAACAGCTAGTTCAACAACTGAACCCGCCTGATACAGAAAATGAACTAGTGCTCTCTCCCTGAAGGGAGGTAGGGTGCCAGCCACTCTCTGAGAGGGCGAAGGAGGCGCCTATGGCCGAGGGCAGCTACAATCAATTTTGCCCGATAGCGATGGCATCCGAAATTCTTTGTAGGCGTTGGACACCGCTGCTTTTGCGCGAGCTCCTGGCGGGCTCAACGAGGTTCAATGAGTTGCGACGCGGTGTGCAGAGAATGTCGCCAGCGCTTCTGTCAAAACGGCTGAAAGAGCTCGAAGCAGCGGGAATTTTGACGCGTTCGAAAGTGATCGGCGAACCAGGACTTTTCGAGTACCAGCTGACAAAGGCCGGACGCGAACTTGCCCCGGTTATTGAAGGTGTCGGCGCTTGGGGACATAAATGGATAAAGGCTGAAGCGTCGTTGAAAAAGTTGGATGTCAATCTGCTGATGTGGGGCATCCGGGGGGACATCAATCCAGCCCCTATGCCCCTGCGGCGAACGACGATTCAGGTCATTTTCACCGATCAGCCAAAGGCTCGAAGAAACTGGTGGCTCATCGCCCAGCCTGGCAAGGGAGTTGATCTTTGTTCGGTCGATCCGGGTTTCGATGTGGACTTATATCTATCGACCGATTTGCGGACCTTGACCGAAGTTTGGATGGGCTACACGCCCATGGGACGAGCCAAACAGGAAGGCCGCCTTAGCGTTACCGGAAACCGGCAACTTGAGGCTGACATGAAATCATGGTTTGGCCTCAACCGGTTCGCGCTTGAGAAACGCGTGGCTTAATGGGTCATAATAAGTGGGACGTCACTACAGTTTCTGAACTGGAACGTTCCGCCATTCTCCTGCAAATCCCGGATCAGGGCGCGGGCAACAGACCCGGACAGATAAGCAAAGGAGAACGCAATGACCGTTTACATGATCGCCGACATCAAGGTCACGGACAATAAGTGGGTGCCAGCATATGCTGCTTCGGTGCACGAACTCGTGCACAAACACGGCGGCAAATACCTGTCACGCAGTGGAAATGTAAAGACATTAGAAGGCAAGCCTCTACCCACCAACCTTATCGCATTGATTCAGTTTCCGTCGACGCAAGCCGTCAAAAGCTTCCTCGCCGATCCTAAATACGCACCGTTCGCCGCCGCACGCAAGAATGGCAGCGAAAGTCGCTTCCAGCTGATAGACGACAGCGATCTGGCAGGAACGATTCCCTATCTACCAAAGGGTGAATAGCAGGCGAAGGTCGGCACATTTGTCTGCTTTGGGTCATTAGCGGACATTCGGCCATGTGCGAACAATGTCCGCTTTACCCCCGAAAGCGAACATTGACCGACGCGTCTGGAATGTCCGCTTTGTGCCATTAGCGGACATTCGCGAAACGGCGTTTGCCAAAAGAGAAAGACCGCGTCGCGGCGGCCTTTCCGAAATCCGGTCAGGTGCAATTAAACCAGTCAGCCCGGGCACTCAGACAGGCCGGTGCAGGCCCCGAAGGTAAAGTTCGCCTTCTCCTTCCCAGTGCCCGCAGCGATTTTACTGTCGCGAATAAATATCTGCCGCTCGCAGCCCTATCTTCAGTCATCGCGGTCATCATATTTGTAACGTCGCTTGTAGTATTCATTTTTAGCTTTGCGAAATAAGAAAAGCAGACATCGCGCTGGCTTGCCGTCAATGCGTCAACACGATGAAATCCGTATCTTTTCCCGTCTCATTGCTAATGCCGTAGTCGGATATGATGAGCGACGAGCCCGGCGTCAGCAATTCAGAGATTCGCTCAACCACATCTTGCGGTATTTTGATGCGGTCGAGGGCAACGTTGGCTTTGTTCGACGTGGGAAAGTTGGTCTCGATAGTTCGTTTGGCCGGTCCCTTGTGCAACTTTGGAGCCCCCTGACTGAGGGAAGGTTTCTCCGGGATCGATACGACGGTCCAACGAATTGCTGCGTCCTCTATCTGAAATTCCATGACATTAAAAACGTGCGTCCCCATCGGCTCCGCTAGATTTTGGATCTCGACCGGGGCATCGAACAGGGGCGTGAAGCCCTGTCGCACGAAGAGCTTGCTCAACTTGCGGCTCACAAAGACGGAGATTGGCACGGCCTTTTGAGGCGTGACCCCCACGGAAGCCGCGGCTGGAACTTTGGCGGCCTCTTGCGCCTCAGCATTTGGCATTTGCGGCGCATGCCTTGCCGCGGCTGTAATAATGTTGTTACCCGCGAGGGCGGTAGTGCCAGATTCCGGCAAACCGGACGCGACTTTTGGCTTCGGTGCAAAAAGGTGCGGGTTGCTTATCTCGACCGGTTGAACATCGTCGCGCGTGATAATCACGCGCGTGCCGCGCTTCGTGAGATGCCAGAGTCGAATGGCAAAATCATTTGTCAAGCGGATGCAGCCATGTGACGCAGGATACCCAGGCAAGTCACCCGCGTGCAGCGCTATTCCCGACCAGGTGATGCGCTGCATGTAGGGCATGGGCGCAGCGCTATAAATATTTGAGCGATGCCATTTTTGCTTACTGATTACGCTGAATACACCGAGAGGCGTTGGATGACCCTCAACTCCCGTCGATACGGAAGAGCGCGCGATCAGTGCCCCACTGTCATAAAGCGAGATCCGCTGGTCCGCGATCGAGATAATGATTTGGAGCGGGCCCTTCGGAGCGTCTTGGAACTGAGCCTTCTTCGTTAAATCAGATTTTGCCTGTTTGTGTTGCTGCTTGTGCCTGAATGCGTGATCACCCCACCAAGATCCGTATTGAGGCCAAAACAGGGATCGGGCATGAGAGGTCCCTACCGAAAGCATGCAAATGGCAAGTGCCGCCAGTAGTAGCGAGCGAGTAAATCTCACAGTGATGCTTCGGAGGATGCTATACAAGCTTGGCACGCTCACAGTGTTAATGTTGCCTTTTCCTTCACGCGTTGTGCGGATGGCCCTTTTCCTCGTACCGCAAATTCGAAATCGCGGTGAAGTAGCTCGGTACCGTCGTAAACCTTGAGTCCGATCGGCGAGTGCACCGATGTAGGCCTGCGAATGTGCGCTTTAGAAGCAGACTTAGTGCTGGATCTCCACGAGTGTGATGGGGAGTGGTGGTGTTAGAATCTACACAAAGGGCGTCATCTGGAGCTGTCGACTATTTGAGAATTTGTCCATAATCCCAAGGCGGCTCTGCTTCGAAGGTGAAGCATGCACAAAAACGCTGCAGTTATTGTAGCATCCTTATCGGTGGCCTTGATCTGCAGTGCCGCGGCTAAAAATGCCACTCCTGTTTATGTACCGTTGCCTCCGAGCAACCCTTTCAAGAACGCTAAAGAGGAAAAACAGCAGAAATCGGAGCCAGCCAGCGCTCTATTCTCTGAGAAGAGACTGCCAAGCCTCGGCAGGGCCATGGCTATTGGCTACTACCCTCGGGGTTGTCTTCAAGGGGGAGTTGAGCTGCCGATGACAGGGCCAACCTGGCAGGTGATGCGGGTATCTCGTAATCGCAATTGGGGTCATCCGGACCTAGTGAAGTTTTTGGAGCGGTTCGCGCCACTTGCCGCCAAAGCCACAGGCTGGCGCGGAATCCTAGTTGGCGATATGGCGCAGCCGCGGGGTGGCCCACTTCCGTTCGGACATAAGAGCCATCAAATTGGGCTCGACGTCGACATCTGGTTCATGCCGATGCCAAATCGTGTCTTGAGCAAAGAGGAACGCGATAACATTGCAGCCAGCAACTTGGTTACCGCGGACGGGAAGCACATCAATCACGAAAATTGGAGTTCTGCCGATGTTGCCTTTATCCGAACAGCAGCTGAGCAGTCCGATGTCGAACGCGTCCTAGTCAATGCTGCGATAAAAAAAGAACTCTGCCGGGTGGAGGGCGAGAGTGATAAATCTTGGATGTCTAAAGTGCGCCCTTGGTATGGCCATGCCGACCATATCCATGTGCGTCTAAAGTGTCCGGCAGACTCACCCGATTGTCGCGCTCAACCAGCCGTGCCGCCCGGAGATGGATGCGATAAGTCGCTCAATTATTGGTTTGCCGACTGGATCTTACGTCTAAAGATTCCTGACATGTCCGGATCAGCCAAAGGCTTGATGCTTAAGAATTTACCGCCTGCGTGCGGCGCGGTACTTAATGCACCTGCGAATCCCAGCAGTGCCGAGGCGGACGAGCGATCCGAGGCGCGATGAGAATTGTCCGTTTTGGACATTCCGACAGTTTCAGGCAATGTCCGCTTTACCCTCAATAGCGGACATTGTCGGGCCAGGCGTGGCAGTCAGGCGACGCAAATGTAGCTGACGGTCCTGATCCGCCGTTCGGTCACGTTGCGAACCTGATTGCGCGCCATTGCGGGAAAATCGTCACCAAGGAAGAGCCGCCACGCGACCGGAGGTGAGCCTGTTTTTGCCATTTGCGCAGTCACCCTTTCGAAAAAACTCTGGCTCGCTTCGGTCGAGTCTTGAACATCCAGCAGTTTGAACCCGGCGCCGACCAGAAGGGATTTCATTTCATCGGGTGTCGCCAGATGGCTGATCGACGGGTCGCGTGCCCAGGGCACTGGGTAAACGACTTCGCCACCTTCGCCTTGCAGCACGTCATAGACGGCGAAAATTCCACCGGGCTTCAAGACCCTGTGAGCTTCCATATACATCTTGTCCTTGGCGGCAATATTCATCGCAACGTGGATTGTCATCGCCGCATCGAATTGCTTGTTGTCGAAGGGCAGTTTCGTGGCATCCCCTTGCTTGAATAACACCCGTTTGCCCAGCCCGACCCAATCGGACATTGCAGCTGCTGCATCGCAGAATGCCTGTGTCAAATCGATGCCGGTCACCCGGCAACCGTATATCTCGGCGAGTATTCGCGCCGGCCCGCCCAGGCCGCTCCCGATGTCGAGAACATGCGACTCAGCATTGAGATTCATTTGCCCCGCCAGTTCCAGTGTCGCTTTGCGGCCGCGTATATGGAACTCGTCAACAGTCGCGAGATCGGTCGTTGTCAATTTGTTGAGGTCTTTGCCTGCACTCCGCAGGTCCAGCGCGACTACATTGGCCAATGCGAGGTTTTCGCTGTAGTGGCGTTCTACGCGGTTGGCCATCGTCGTTACCCCTCATATCGTAAACTACCACCTTTGAAAGGTTGGCCGCGAGGCCCGCAACAAATGAAAACGCTCGCATTTCAGTAATTTAGGGGATCGTGTTTTCATCAACCTGTCTCCAAAATCGCCTCACGACCTTCCAATGACGGACATTCGCCAGACGGTCGTGTCGTTGGCTGCCAATCAGTCCGAAAGCGGACAACCGCGGCCGCGGTCGTATTGTCTACTAAGTGTCAAACGCGGACATTCAGCGGTCTCCACGTGTGGCGCTCTAGCGCCATCCTTGCTCCGCTTGTTCAAAAAGAGCCAACCCGCGTTTATTGTTTTTTGCGGGCTCATCGACCTCCCCTAAATGCAGTACTCGGATGTGTTTAGGCAGCAGTGTAGGCCCTCAATCGATACCGATAAATGTCAGTGGCCTCGCCACCATTTCCAGCGGCTTGCGCTCGGCGGCGACGCCCCAGCGCCACGCGACCGCACCGCCCAGCACCATCAGCAGCGAGCCGAGCAGATAGCCGCCAAATACGCTCACGCGCGAGCCAGTGTCGATAAGTACGCCAAATAGCCAGGGCCCGATGATGCCACCGATGCCGGTGCCGACCGCGTAGAAGAGAGCGATAGCCAGCGCGCGGATTTCCAACGGGAAGGTCTCGCTCACCGTCAGATAGGCCGAGCTGGCGGCGGCAGAAGCGAAGAAGAAGATGGTCATCCAGCACAGCGTCTGCGTCTGCGCCGTAATCAGGTCGCGCGCGAAAAGGAAGCCGGTGACTGCAAGCAAAAGACCCGAAACAATGTAGGTGAAGGCGATCATTGGCCGGCGGCCCTGCGTGTCGAACAGGCGTCCGATTAGCACTGGTCCTAGAAAGTTGCCCGCCGCAAAGGGCAGCAGGTAATAACCGACATGCTCCGAACGAACGCCGTAAAAGTCTGTGAGGATGAGCGCGTAGGTGAAGAAGATGGCGTTGTAGAAAAATGCCTGAGCCACCATTAGTGCGAGACCGACATAAGTACGCTGGCGGTGGCGCTTGAACAGCGTCTGCGCCACTTCCCGCAGCGGCGTATATTTGCGCGGGCGCAGCCGTACGCGCGGCAAGTCGTGGGCCGGCGGTAGTTTCTCGAAGCGGTGCTCTATGCCCTCAATGACACGCTGTGCTTCATGGGGGCGACCATGGGTCATCAGCCAGCGCGGGCTCTCTGGCAGCCATACCCGCATGAAGAAAATCACCAGCGCGAGCGTGGCGCCTACCAGAAAGGCGAGCCGCCAGCCGATTTCCGGATTGATAATGGCTGGATCGAGCACTAACAGCGAGCCGAGCGCGCCCAGAGCGGCGCCGACCCAAAAGCTGCCGTTGATGACGAGATCGCTCCAGCCGCGCACGCGCGCTGGGATCAGCTCCTGGATCGTGGAATTGATCGCCGCGTACTCGCCGCCAATCCCAGCGCCGGTCACGAAACGGAACAGGGCAAAGCTTGCAAGATTCCAAGAGGCAGCGGTGGCCGCGGTGCCAAGAAAGTAGACGGTGACGGTAATAAAGAACAACTTTTTACGGCCGAGCCGATCGGTCAGCCAGCCAAAAAAGACGGCACCTATCACTGCTCCGGCGAGATAGGCACTGCTCGCAAGCCCGATGTCGGTGTTGGTGAAGTGCAGCACCGCACTGTCTTTGAGCGCGCCGGCAAGCGAGCCCGCCAGCGTTACCTCCAGTCCGTCTAGAATCCAGGTAACGCCGAGCGCTACCACCACGAACGTATGGAAGCGGCCCCAGGGCAGCCGGTCGAGCCGCGCCGGAATGTCGCTTTCAACGATGCCATCGACCGTCACGTCGCGCTCGCCTCTTCCACGGCACTTTAGACTAACGCGCTGATGCCGCTCATGTTCGGTATGGCGACTGCGCGGCAAGCGCCCCGGATGTCCGCTTTAGGTCATTCGCGACCTAGCTGGTCAAGGCCGACGCTCGTACTTGTCCGCTGTTACTCCAATAGCGGACAAAGGCGGGTGCAACCGGATTGTCCGCTAGGTGCCAATAGCGGACATTGCGCCAAGAGAGTCTGTCAGGGTTTCTTGTCCCCTTCTTCAAACGCTAACTCACGCAGAAGCATTTTTGCCAACCTTTCAGCGGGCAGCAGACCTAATTGTGCTGTCTTGGTGCCGGTCCACGCGGCCACCGTGACTAGCTGACCGGATACACAATAGGCGCCTTTGACGGTTTTACCGCGCCACTCAAACGTCACTTCATTCCAACCTTCAGCACTCATCGTCCGGAATAGTGAACGCGCCAAAATTAGCGATAACAAGATCGGCGCTGATGTCGCTATCGGCTTTGCCCCAGCTATAGCCGACGTTGCCACCGACGTAGAAGCCGGTCCAGCTATAGACCGGCGCGGGCGGTGGTGGCGTGTAGCGTGGTGCTTTGACCGGCAAATCTGCTGCCAACGCGATCTGGGTAAACGCAACGGCGGACACGGCGGCAATCAATGCAACTAACAATCGACGCATCAGCAAAGCCCGAAGTTCAGACCCAAAGATCAGATTACCGACGGGGCCATTCGAGGCACATAGCTGCGATGTGGGAAACCCATGAATTTCATGGTCTGTGGCAATCCGATCACATGGCGCTAAGTCCCAGATTAGGCGACGAAACGCAGCACCAGGGCCCATCCGTGCGGCGCGAGTGGAATGCCCGCTTCGGGTCATTAGCGGACAAACCTCGGGGTGCATCCGCATGACCAACGAGGACGTCATCGACCTGTACAAGCGGGTGAAACAGGGCACGCTGGTCGTCGTGCTGGCGCCGCATCAGGTAGACTCGCCCTTCAGTCCGCGGGTGGCCGCGAGTGGCAATCCGTTCCGGTAGCCAGGCGTCTGGCTTCCAAACAATCCGGAAAAACGCTAGTATTCTCCCTTCGGGGGAGTGCCGCCTTTTGAATCGGTCATTTGTCCGCGCCCTGCTCGCGTCGGTTGCTGTTATTGCTACGGCAATAGCCCTTGCGGGCTGCGACCCCGATAGCATTACCCCCACCGGCCGGTCGCAAGCCTTGCTTTCCGAAAAGATGCTCGCCGATATCGCGGCGAAAAATATGGATAAAGATTCTCCGATCCTCGCCCGTATTTTCAAGGAAGAGGCAG
>JBARNC010000466.1:0-2900 GCA_049802775.1 Pseudolabrys sp.
TGCGGCGCTCCCTTCTGATAGCCGAAGCGCAGCCAGCCATGTGAGGGGTAGACCAGTCCAGCCTCGGCCCCGGCCGTTACGGCCCGCTTTGCTTCCAGTGCGGCGACCTTGGTGCCTTCCAGGGTAATCCCGGCGATGACGGGTATCTTTCCGTCGACTGACTTGACAAAGCTTTCGATGACCGCGGTTTGTTCATCAGGCGTGAGAAAAGTCCCTTCTCCTGCATGACCGAGAACGACCAGGCCTTTGACGCCTTTGAAGCGGCCGAGCCAGGAGCCGAGTCGCTGGATCGCCGCATGGTCGACCTCACCATCGCGGGTAAACGGGGTCACAGGTGCGGGAACGAGACCTCTTAGTTCAAGGGCTTCCATGTCAATTTCCTCCGTTGGGATCGATGTTGGCCGGATCGTTCGCTGAGCCTTGGCGTACCGATCGCGTGAGAAGGAGCCTACGGAGAACCTCCCTATATCTGAAGACTCAGATCACACATTTCAGATATAACGCTATAGGTATGGGTGGAGACCAATCGTGGACTATGCCGCCTGGAAGCTCTTCATTGACGCCGCTGAGCTCGGAAGCCTCAGCAAGGTGGCCTTGGCCTATGGCACAAGCCAACCGCATATCAGCCGCCAGATCAGCGAACTCGAGCAGGAGTGCGGAGGTCGGCTGTTCCAGCGCACCGGCCGAGGGGTCGTGCTGACTGAACTCGGACAGCGGGTAGCACCGAAGGTACGCGCGTGGATGGCCAATACCGATCAGCTTGCGAATGACGTGCGCACTTCGGCCGGCACGCCGATTGGCAAAGTAAGAATAGGCAGTCTGCCCTCGATGGCGCATCCGTTGGTGAGCACGCTTCATAAGCGACTGAAAGAACAGTACCCGCTCATTCAGCTAACGGTGCGAGAAGGGCAAGGGGCTCAGCTTGAGATGTGGCTAGAGGATGGTAGTGTTGATCTTGCCATCCTTTATCGAACGAGTCCGACACCGCAGAACGGTGATACTTACCTCGTCGAGACATCAACCTATCTCGTCAGTGCGGCCGGTGATCCACTGACATCTCGGCCAACGGTACGCTTCTCAGCACTGCACAATCTGCCGCTCGTGCTGTTTTGTCGTCCGAACAGTTGGCGCAATCACCTCGAACAGATCAGCGCTGAGCGTAGGGTCTCGCTAAACGTTGCTTTGGAGGCCGATTCGCTCAGCTTGCAAAAGCATATCGTCTCTGAAGGAGGCATCTACGCCTTGTTGGGACCCTATGCTATCGCCGCTGCATCGAAGGATTGCCGTCTGCAATCGTCGAAGTTGGTTGATCCAGTCGTAACTCGCCACATTGCCCTCGCGATGTCGCGTCATGGAAATCTGACGCTCGCATGCCGGACTGTGATGCAGATAACGCGAGAGATTGCGAAATCTGGCGCGGCGGGACTGCGTCGCTCGTAGTTCAGGTCCGCTTTGGGTCATTAGCGGACAAACCGTCCCGGGCCAAAATCCAGCGTTGTCCGCTATGGTCCAAAAGCGGACAAACGCGGGACGGGCTGTGATGTCCGCTAAGTGCCAATAGCGACCGCGGACAGGGTTGCAACGGTTTAGCGGGCTTTAGTCATTTCGGCAGCGCTAACGAACGGCGTCGCGGTCGCGGGACCCTCGCCGACGATCAAAAGCACCGCATCGGTATCCTTTGCACCATCCCAGTGGACCTGTTTGCCGTAATGGGTGACGAACGAGCCAGCGGGCATCGCTACGCTGGCGTTGGCAGGATCGAAAGTCGGCCCGCTGCCGACCCACCATGTTCCAGAGATTACGGTGATGAAGCGGTCGTTGGGATGGAAATGTGGTTTGCTGAAGTGGTTGCCGGCTGTCCATTTGGTTAGCACGCCATACAGGCCCGGCTTGGTCGGATCACCGAACAGCACCGCCTGTTGCGACCCGGCCGGGGTCACCGGACCCCACTTGATCTGATCCGGCAGTTGATAGACGACCGCCTTCGGATCAAGTTCGACGGCGTGAGACGCGGCCGGCGCTAACATCGCCGCCAGAGCTGACCGAGCGGTGACCGGTTTTCAGATCGACACCGAAGAAAAGGAACGGTTGTCACGTAGTGGGTGTGTGCGTTCGCGGCCCGGCATCGAGTGTATCTGTTGTCATTCATGGTTCCCCAGCCTTGAGCGCGGCTATGCAAAGGGCGATAGCAGGTACGTCATGCTTTGCTTCAAGCGTGGGTTCACTTTTTCTCCAAACGCCTGCCAGACGGTTCCCGCAAATCCCAACGCACCCCTGAAGCCCCGCTGGCACCAGCGTGGCTGCGGCGTTTGAGTATAGCCTTTAACATCCAGCGGAAAGCCATGCCTGTCAGTGCGGATGCGGTTGCCAGCATTTATGAAGCTATGGATTGCTATATCAAGCGAAACGTCAGGCCCTGTCGCCGCTTCGAGCCGCGCGACCAGTTTATGTCTTGTCATGACAACAGCCCCTCATGGAGCGCGACTAGAATAAGGATAATAGCTGTAACAGTTGCTGCAAACTCGCATAGCCATAAAGCGGTGCCGCACCTGCCGCACTTAAGGTGAGGGAAAGTTCGGCAAGAAGGGGCGCTGAATCTGCTGCATCAGCGTTTGGAACATTGTTTGAGGATCGCCCACTTAGCTTTGAGATTATTCGCCAACAAGTATGAGCCATCACATCACAATCTTGAATCAGATCAGAGAAATTGAAGAAGAGATCGAAGGGAAACCACAAAAAAATTAGTGTGAGTTCTAAGGTTGTGTTTTAGGTCTACATTCCTAGATAAATAAAAAAAATCAGATTGAGAAACCAAGTGATCTAGCTAGAATTTGGACGCTGCCTCACGCCACAACACCCGCCGCAGCCTCCGTTTCCTCTCTCGAACGGAGGCCCCGAAA
>JBARNC010000467.1:0-10122 GCA_049802775.1 Pseudolabrys sp.
TCCATTTTCCGCTCTTTCGGCCGCTGGCCAGCCGCACCGTGACGACGTTGCATGGTCGGCAGGATCTGCCGGACCTGCGGCCGCTCTATTTCGGCTTCAATGAAATGCCGCTGGTCTCGATCTCCGACGCTCAGCGCGCGCCGATCCCTAACGCCAACTTCGTCGCTACCGTCTACCATGGGCTGCCGCGCGATCTGCACCAGCCGACGTTCAATCCGCGCGGCGGCTATCTGGCCTTCCTCGGGCGCATTTCACCGGAGAAGGGTGTCGATCGCGCGATCAAGGTGGCGCGGACGCTTGGCATCCCCTTCAAGATCGCGGCCAAAGTGGATCGGGTAGACGAGGTCTATTTTCGCGAGCAGATCGCTCCATTGCTCACAGGACCGGACGTACAGTTTATCGGCGAAATCAATGAGCAGCAGAAGACCGGCTTCCTCGGCCAAGCATTGGTCCTGATGTTTCTTATCGACTGGCCGGAGCCGTTCGGGTTGTCCATGATCGAGGCGATGGCCTGCGGCACGCCGGTCCTGGCGCTGCGTCGCGGTTCGGTCGAGGAAGTGGTCGAAGACGGCTTGACCGGGCATATCGTCGACAGCATCGACGAGGCAACTGTTACCCTGCCGCACGTCATGGAGTTGGATCGCCGTGCGGTGCGCCGCCGCTTTGAAGAGCGGTTCACCGCCACGCGCATGGCGAAGGACTACCTGCGGGTGTACAAGTCGCTGCTCGCGCGGTCGAATGTGAAACTGGTCCCAGACCAAGTCGAGCCTATGCACACCCCTACGGAGCTTGCCAACGAGTCGAGTGAGTCGGTCAATTGAGTATTGGTGAAGTGGTAGGTCATCTGCGTCCCCTCCTGTACGCAACAGTGGCGATATTTTTGCTGCTCACCGGATGATGAAATTGGCGTCTGCCTGTCACCGACAGTCACAAGGCTATCATTGGCATATGATTAGGTCGCCACAATGCACATTCCCCATGAACTGCAGGATGAGTTTCCCGGCGAAGCGCTATTCATCGAGCGCCTGATAAAAAGTAATTATGAGTTTGGGCAACTTGCGACCCACTACGATGAGGTCAATCGGCAGATCTATCGCATCGAAACGGAAGAAGCGCCGACCACCGATGAGGTGCTCGAAAGGCTTAAGAAGCAGCGCCTAAAGCTCAAGGACGACATAGCAACCCTGCTGATGAAGCTGGAGCGCCGAATGTAAGTTGCCGAGCGGACTTGGCTATTCCGGCAAGCCGCGAAATTAGAGCATTGCGGAGCGGCCCTTAAGATCATCGGGCGTGATTTCCTGCGCCGCATGGTCAAGGACGCCGTCCTTGTCTTCACGCGCGCTCTGGAGACCTATGTCTTCGACAAGCTGAAGGCGCACGGCCGCCAGACAGTGATCTGCGAAGAGCACGACCCCGTCCGGGTCGTCGCGAAACTCCGTTAGCCAGCGGCGTGCCCACTTGATCGGGTCCGTAAACATGTCGCACAAATTTACGACCGATGAACCGGCGATCACAACTGTGGCTGCTCCCACGCGCGCGGCACAGAGGAGACAGTCATGTGGAATACGGTATTTGAATCGCTACGATGCTCTTCCGAAGTTGGGGACGCGAATGCGCTACATCAAAGCCACGGTTCGCCATGTCCGCTTTGGGTTAGCGTACAATGCCCTCGACAATGAACGACCGCGACTTCGTTGTCTTGATATGCATTGCGGTAGTCCTTTTATGCCATGTTCTGGCCCGGTCCCGATTACGCCTATGGCACAGGCCCCTTCGATGTTTATGGCGAACATTATGCATATGGCGGCCCTGCACGAACGCGCGCCGCTAGAGCCCGCAATGGTGACCGCGAAATCACAGGCCCGACAACCACACCCACCAGCAGTGATCTGGCGCAGACCTGCGGCGGGCTGGCGCCGGGCGTGACCGACCTTCCAGTCGATTACATCGAAGAAGCGATCGAGCCGACCGACGAACAGCGCAAAGCACTCGTCGCGCTAAAAGCGGCTTCGTCACAGGCGAGCGATGCTCTCAAGGCGTCCTGTTCGAGCGAAGTCCTGCTTACGCCGCTGGGTCGGCTCGACACCGCGCAAAAGCGGCTCGACGGCATGATCCAGGCGGTGGGGATCGTGCGTACGCCGCTCGACAATTTCTACAATTCCTTGAGCGAAGAGCAGAGGCAGCGCTTCGCGGCGCTTGCTCCGTCTGCGAGCGCAAGAACAAACCGCGGTGGATCTGCTTCGAGCAACGATCTGGCTGCACTCTGCCGCCGCACGGAAAGTTTCACGGAGCTGCCCGTGGAGCGCATCGAGCAAGCCGTGATCAACTATGTCGGATACCCGACATTTATCTCGTTTAGTCACTCAGATAGTCAGCACATTTGATCTATTTGGCAGTCACGGGGCCTTTGCGGGTAGACTGGCTGTGGTAGGCCGCAACGAACCATTGGCGCAGGTGAGAGTTCGATAGTCACGCGTTTCGAATACATGGCCCACCACTCGTTTGTGAGCTTAGTACGATGAACCAGGACGAAACAGTTCCAGTCAGCGTCATTGCTTTGAGAGCGGACGCTTACTCACCCGACGGCAAGAACGTGATCATTTCATTGACGACTAAATACTCCACCGCTGAACGAAAATATTCTGTGCCCCTTGAATGTTTCTACGACCTCATTGTGGACCTGCAAAGGCTAAACGCATCCACAGACACCACATCAACTGAGAGTTCGCCCCAACCTGTTGCCCTGAATCCTACCGAATAAATCAGCGCCAGCAAGCCAACGCCATTGGGACGTCTGCTCTGGGCCAATAGTCGACATGGCGCGCCAACTGAAGTTTGGCTCGCCGATTTACCAAGCACTTTCTTGCGAGATTAAATTATACGCAACTTCACCTGTTTCCAGGAAAGCCGGGGACTCCAGGCACATGGCGGCTCGGTCGGGATCACGAGTGCGCTCACATTCATTGACCGTTGCTCTCTAGGACTTTGAGGCAAGCAGTGCGCAATTTTTCTCGATGGCCCTGGAGGCAGGAGAGATAGGCGAAAGGACCGTCCTCTGGTTTGACGGACTTACAAAATCGACCCACATCGTGCCCGCACGCCGCCCGCTGCTCCGGCGTGCCCATTTCCGGGGCAGGGACGTTCGTTTCCGGGGCGCGGACTTTCGTCTGCCCTAGCGCAGTCGAGGCGATGCCGATGAATGACAACGCCAACAGAGCTCGGTAGGTAGACATGGGCCACCTTTCCAAAAAAGAATCACGCAAAATAGTCGAGGACGACATACGCATCAGCATCAAAGCCCGGGGGCGAGCATCATGGTCATGCCGAGCGCGATTATGATTAGCAAGCCGAAGGTAGGATCGCGAGATTTCTAGGAGGCTCGTAAGGTCCAAGCGCGCGGCCAGGCCTATTTTTCGGTATCGGTCCTGTGAGGTCATGACCGTTTCCGCATTGCACTATGAAGCCGAATTTATGAGGCCTTTCAGCTGCGCTCTAGTGCGCCGGCTTTTGGATTGCTGCCGGCGAATTTTTGGGTAGGCGCTGGGAGGGGACAGGGCCCGCCTTCTGCTGGGCCAGGACATCCGGCTCGTATTTCGCAAGCACGGCCAGATCCAAGGCCGCGCTCTTCTCGTCGGGCAGCCGCTGCCAGACTTCGTCCTTCCCGAGCAGCGGGACGCCGAGATACCCGCGCACCGTGAGGGTCTGACCATCCGGGCTCAGCGCCATCTTGGCGCGGTAGATTGTGCCATCGCGCGGATCGAGGATATTGCCGTCCTCGTAAGTCAGTCCTTGCCGCTTCATGCCGCGGATCAGCGAAAGACCGAGGATGGGTGCGTTTCGACGGTCGTCGACACATTTGCTGCAGATCGGATTTGGTGGGTCCTGGGGTCTCGGGAACGTTTTCGCGATCGCGCCTTCGTAGATCCCGTCGCGTTCGACAAAAAGGAACCATACGACCGGCTGTCCCGTATCACTCAGTTTAGCCCATAAGCCGCTAACGGTTGGCTCCCATGGTCGTGTCTGCGAGGCCCAGGGAAGCGGTTGGGCGTGGGAGGCCAGCGGACTAACCGCGGCAAAGGTCGTCAGTATGAGGGCCGCCATGCGCGTTTTCATGTCGTCTGCCATTCTGTTTCGGCGAGTGGCCGTGCATTTGCTCGGAAAATATGGCCATTTCACGAACGCTATCTCTGGTTGTTCCTGTGGAACTCCCGATTGATGTAACCTTAGGAACTAGGGGGCAAATCGAACCAACGGGCGAGTTTGATCGGTCATGTCTCAGGCCAATCTTGCATTGAGCAATCTACGCGGCATTGTAATCGTTATTGTCCTCACCTTCCATTCCTCGCTTGCCTATCTGGCCTCGATCCCAGCCCAAAGCAATCGTTTCGATCAAGCCCCGTATACGTGGCTGGCCTTTCCGATCGTCGATACACATCGCTGGATCGGTCTCGACGTATTCTGCGCCTGGCAGGACGTCAGCCTGATGGCGTTGATGTTCTTCCTCTCCGGACTGTTCGTCGCGCCAGGCCTTTTGCGCAAAGGATTCTGGACCTTTGTCACCGACCGGATTTGGCGGATCGGCGTTCCCTTCGTGCTTGTGATTCTCTTACTCAGTCCGCTTGCTCTGTATCCAGCCTATAGCGTGCGAACAGTCGACCCAAGCGTCGTCGGGTTCTGGGAGAAGTGGATCTCCTTGCCGTTCTGGCCGACTGGCCCGGCGTGGTTTTTGTGCCTGCTTCTAATCATGAACATGATGGCGGCTGGCCTCTACGCCGTAGCACCCGGATACATCAAACGGCTCGGCCGTTTGGCGGCGTGGGCTTGCGAGCACCCGATCAAATTCTTTGCGATATTGGTTGCGATTACGCTCGTGGCCTATGTTCCGCTCGCGCTCGCTTATTCGCCATGGAGTTGGAGTTCGTTCGGTCCATTCTCACTGCAGCTCGGCCGGCCAGCGCATTACCTGACGTATTTCGTCGCCGGATTGGCGGTCGGTCAGGTGGGGCTCAATTGCGGCCTGCTTACCAGGGACGGCCTGCTTGCCCAGAACTGGTTGATGTGGCTTGGCTCGGCGGTCGTGAGCTTCGGCGCTTGGGCCGGTCTTACGTCTCTCACGATGCCCGACTGGGCCAAGGCTCACCTCACCGCTCAGATTGCCGCGACTGTTGCCTACCCTGTTGCCTGCGCCGCCGGATGCCTTTCCCTGCTGGCCATCTGCTTGCGGTTCAGCCGCAATCATATAAAGATTCTCGACAGCCTCTCGGCGAACGCCTACGGCATGTACTTGGTGCACTACGTTTTCGTAGTGTGGCTACAATATGCTCTTCTCGGCAGTAACTTCTTCCCGATCGCCAAGGTCGCCATCGTGCTCAGCAGCACCCTGGTCCTGAGTTGGGCGAGCAGCGCTGCGTTCAATCGCTTTGCCCTTGGCGCCTACGCTGAGCCGGCCAAGCGAGCGATTGGGCCGGTGCCGCATTGACAGGAAGAGTAGAGGCATCATGCCGCTGAATTTGACGCTCGCCTCGCGCAACCTATTTCACGACCGGCTTCGTTTCGTCGCCACCACGATTGGTATCGTTTTTTCCGTCGTGCTCGTGATGGTGCAGATGGGTCTCTATCTCGGCTTTGGGCGGATGGTGACGACCGTGATCGCTCACACGTCCGCCGATCTGTGGGTCATGCGCCACGGAACGAAATGTTTCGAGGATCCGTCGCTGCTGAGCGCCAACAAGCAGACCCGCGTCGCCGCGACCACCGGCGTTGCCGAGGCCATTCCACTGGTCATTGGATTTTCTGGCTGGATCCTGCCGAGCGGGGAGATAACGCCGGTATTCGTGGTCGGTTCGGATTTGCAGACCTTGAAGCCGTGGAACGTCACCGAAGGCACGGTTCAGGCGCTCTCCACGCCCGGCGCGGTTGCCGTTGACCGCTCCTATTTCGAGCGGCTCGGCGTGTCGGGAATAGGCTCGAAGGCCAATATTCGCGGCCTGCCCGTCAGCGTGGCGGCGGTCACCGACGGCATCCGATCATTCACGACGACCCCTTACGTCTTCAGCGACCTGAGCCATGCGCGCACCTATACCGGTATTCCATCGACTATGGCGAGCTACTTTCTCGTCAAGCTGCGCCCGGGTGCGGACCTCGAGCATGTCCGCCACGATCTCCAGGCTAGCCTGCCCGACTCCGACGTTCTCACGCCCGCGGAGTTTCGCGAGCGCAGCCGCTCATACTGGCTTTTCGGCACCGGGGCGGGTACCGCGCTTTTCGCAGGCGCTATCCTCGCGATTATCGTCGGTATGGTGATTGTCGCCCAGACGCTCTATTCCAGTACCAAGGATCATCTCGATGAATTTGCTACGCTGCGCGCGATGGGCTCCTCGAACGGCTATATCTACAACGTGATCATCTACCAGGCGCTGCTCAACGCCGTCATCGGCTTCGGCCTTGCGACCCTCATCGGATTTGCCGTCGTAGAATTCACGAGGTCCGGCGCGCTGCCCGTCTTGATCACACCTATGCTTATTCTCGCAATGCTGGTCCTGACCGTGGTCATGTGCATCGCGGCGGCGCTCGCCGCCGTCTTTCGGGTCGTTCGCATCGATCCTGTCATGGCCTTCACGCGATGAGCGATTTCATTGTCGAAGCAAAGGGCGTCACAAAAGTCCTGGGCCGCGGCGCCACGCGGGTGCACGCGCTGAAGGACATCAACCTGTCGCTCCGCGGCCGCGAGCTGACCGTGCTGATGGGACCGTCGGGGAGCGGCAAGACCACACTTCTTTCGATTCTTGGATGCATGCTGACGCCTACCTCAGGGACGGTACGGGTCTGCGGCCGCGCGACCCAAGGCGCAGACGCCGAGACACTCGCGAGGCTCCGGCGGAATCATGTCGGCTTCGTTTTCCAATCGTATAATCTGTTTCCGACGCTCACGGCCGCGGAGAATGTCCAGTTGGCGCTCGATATACGCGGCGCGCATGGTGAAGCGGCGCAGGTGAAGTCGCGTGACGCATTGGAAAAAGTAAGACTCGCGCACAAGACTGCGAGCTATCCGCACGAGTTGAGCGGGGGCGAGCAGCAAAGGGTCGCGATTGCGCGCGCCATAGTTTCCAATCCGTCCGCGATCCTCGCCGATGAGCCGACCGCGGTCTTGGATACCAGTAACGGTCAGGCCATCATGAGCATCCTTGCCGAAATCGCCAAGGACCCCGCGCACAGCGTTCTGGTCGTGACGCACGATTCGCGCATGACGTCGTTCGCCGACCGCGTCATACACATCGAGGACGGCCGTCTCGTCCGCGCCGAGCGCGGCGGCGCCGACGCCGACGCCGCAAAGATACAGACCACAACTCGCGCTGGACGTCGTGCGTGAAGCGCGACGGCCGCATCAGTCTGCGAGCCAAGTCGGTGCGTGTCGGCCTGTCCTGGTTCGTCAGCCGCGCCCGTCACGAAACGCTGGATCAGTCGCGGCGGCGCTTTCTCGCAATGGAAGCCCTGATTCCATATCCGCCGCGGGACACGCAGACCATCACCATCAATGCCGGCGGAGTCAGTGCCGATCGCGTCATCACACCTGCGTCGCGTTCCAACCGCCACGTACTCTATCTTCATGGCGGCGCCTACAGGCTGGGTGCGCCATCGACTTATCGGCATGTCACGTGGCGCATCGCTTCGGCGGCACAGGCGCGGGTCCTAGTGATCGACTACCGCCTCGCACCAGAGCATCCGTTCCCCGCCGCGCTCGAGGATGCTGTCTCGTGCTATCGCTGGCTGCTTGCGGAGGGTACCGATCCGCGCCAGATCGCCGTCATCGGCGATTCCGCCGGCGGCGGGCTTGCGCTGGCGCTGTTGCTGAAATTGCGCGACAGCAGCCTACCGCTTCCGGCCGCGGCCGTCGTGCTCTCGCCCTGGACCGATCTCGCCTTGACCGGCGCATCGCTCACCTTGAATGCAAAGTTCGATGCCATGGTGCATGCGGAGGATGCTCCGAATTTTGCAGCCGATTATCTGGCCGGTGCCGATCCGCGCCATCCTTATGCGTCGCCCCTTTACGGCGACCCGACCGGGTTGCCGCCGACGCTGATTCAGGTGGGCAGCGACGAAGTTCTGCGCGACGACGCCGTTCGCATGGCGGAAAGGATGCAGCGCGCACACTGCCAGGCCGAGCTGCAGATATGGCCGCGAATGCCGCACGTTTGGCATTTGTTTGCGCCGATCTTGCCCGAGGCGCGCGAGGCTATCACCGAGATCGGCAAATTTGTGCAACGGACATTGCCCGCGGAATAGACATGGAGCTTGCGTTCCGTCATTCGCCTGTGAATTTTGGGGACCGCAAGCGACAAGCCAACTGTAACCGAGAGTGTCCGCGGATCAAAAGCAGACACGACGACGCTGCTGTCGGCCGATTTTTATTGGATGACTTCAACGCGCGCCTGGCAAGCAAGGCTGTTTGACACAGGTCAATGCGGTCTCAAAAACTAGTTGGTTTCATATTTATGCGAAATTTCGCGTGTCTGCTGCATGGAGAATTATCATGAAGAAAGCAATGTGGCTCGCCAGTGCCGCGATAATTGGCGTGAGCTTTCTCACCGCACACGCAAACGCACAAGGCGTCCCACAGACTGTAGAGATCACCAAAGTCGATGTGCAGAAGGTGGCGGCCGGGTATCGAGCGTCGAAGGTCATCGGTAGCAGCGTCGTCAACGACGCGAACCAAAAGATCGGCAAGATTGACGACCTTCTTGTGACACGCGATGGCAAGGAACCATACGCCGTTCTGTCAGTCGGCGGTTTCTTGGGCATGGGCAGCCGCATGGTGGTTATCCGTTACGACAGTCTCAAATTCGCCGACAACAAGATTGTGCTCCCGGGCGGAACAAAGGACGGCCTAAAGATGCTGCCCCCGTTCCAATACTCTAAGGAGTGATCGTCCGCTTTTTTCGGCGCTTTTCGGAGGCACTGATGACCATAATCCCCGTGATCATCTACGCGGCGGAGTTGGCGCTAGCCGCAATCATCTTATTCTACGTCGTCGAGATGTTGACCATGCCCGGCAACATGAAGCGGGTCTGCCAGGGTTTGATTATCCTGATTGCCATCCTGTCGGTGATCGGAGTGCTGCTCGGCTCCGCTCCGCCCCCAGCAAGCCACGTCGGCCCGTTTGCTCCAAACTCACCGAGCAATCCGAGCACCATCCGGTGAGGCACTTGAGCGCTTAGATAAAAGAGGCCGCCGAAACGGCCACTTTCTTTTCGATCGGAGCGGGTGGAGCGGGCGTTACTGCTTCTCGCCACCGCCGCCCTTGCCGCCTTGTGCACCACCCTCACCCTTGCCACCACCGTCATGGGCCTTGGCGCCGCCTTGTGCACCACCCTGCACCTTGCCGCCGCCTGTGGGCGCAGCGCCGCCTTTGATTTCTCTGCCGCTCTCCGATCCTGCTCCAGTTGTGCTGCGGCGAATGGTGGTGGTGCCCCCGACGTTCTTGCTTGGGCCTTCGGTCTTTTCACGAACCATCGATTTGCTGCGGACCGTCGTGCCCTCCCGGACCGTCGTGCCTTCCCGAACGGTCGTGCCGCCGTGCCCGTAGCGCTTCTCCGCGGGTCCGTAGCTCCAGCCCTGCCAGCCATATTCGCCGCCCCAGCCGAGGTTGCGCCGGTGGGCAAAGCCGCAGCGATACCAGCCGGCACCGTGCCATCCATCGAAATAGAAACAATAGGGGCGGCCTTCGACGATGTAGACCGCGGCCTTTTGTATTACGTCGGTAGCATCGAGCGCAGGCTTTACTCCGGCGCCGATGTTGACCGACATGGCATGCCCACTACTCGCGCTCAATGCGAGCGCCGCAGTGGTCGCGCACACGTAAAGTGATTTAAGCATTGCTTCCTCCAGATTTTTGAATCGCACCAGAAAAGTTAAGTGAGAGCCCGGCTCGGGGTAACCGAGCTCTCTCGGATCACGCCGCTTGCGTGACCAAAGCGTAGGACCGGACGGGGAGATCGCTGCCTACGCTAACGACCAGCATCGACGTATCGTCCATGCCAAAGACCTTTAATGCTTGCTCATAGAGGCGAGCGGGATCGAGCTCGCCATTCTTGGCGGCTGCAATAATCCGGTTCGCGATGATCT
>JBARNC010000468.1:0-9697 GCA_049802775.1 Pseudolabrys sp.
ATCGAGCGGCTCGCCAAGGACCGCGACGACGAGCAGGCGATCCTCGATCGTAACGTCTACGGCCGTCTCGCCGAATTGCTCGAAGGCCGCACTGGCATCGCCGGTCCGAAGGGCTTCAAGAAAGACAGCAAGATTACCAAGGCGGTGCTGGACGAGTATCCGCGCTCGCAGTGGTGGCTGTTCGCCTCGCCGAACGACAAGTTGATGGCAGAGATCGAGGCCATCCGTAAGCAGTACGATGAGTCGAAGAAGCTGCTCGAGCAGCGCTTCCTCGACAAAGTCGAGAAGTTGCAGCGTGGCGACGAGCTTCCACCCGGCGTGATGAAGATGGTGAAGGTCTTCGTCGCGGTGAAGCGCAAAATTCAACCCGGCGATAAGATGGCCGGGCGCCACGGCAACAAAGGCGTGGTGTCGAAGATTGTGCCGGTCGAGGATATGCCGTTCCTCGAGGATGGCACGCAGGTCGACATCGTGCTCAATCCGCTCGGCGTGCCGAGCCGGATGAACGTCGGTCAGATTCTGGAAACCCATCTCGGCTGGGCTTGCGCCGGCCTCGGGCTCAAGATCGGACAGGCGGTCGACGCCTACAACCTCAAGCACGACGCGCGTCCGCTCAAGGACATGCTCAAGAAGGTGTATGGCGACGACGAGACCATCAAGTCGCTGAACGAAGATGGCCTGATCGAGCTTGGCGGCAATCTGCGCCACGGCGTGCCGATTGCAACGCCGGTGTTCGACGGTGCCAAGGAGGCCGATATCGAAAAGATGCTTGATCTCGCGGGCCTTGATCACTCTGGACAGGTCAATGTGTTCGACGGCCGCACCGGCGAGGTGTTCGATCGCAAAGTGACGGTCGGCTACATCTACATGCTGAAGTTGCACCACCTGGTGGATGACAAGATCCACGCCCGTTCGATTGGCCCATACTCGCTGGTCACCCAGCAGCCACTCGGCGGCAAGGCGCAGTTCGGCGGCCAGCGCTTCGGCGAAATGGAGGTGTGGGCGCTCGAAGCCTATGGCGCCGCTTACACCTTGCAGGAAATGTTGACCGTTAAGTCGGATGACGTCGCCGGCCGCACCAAAGTGTACGAAGCAATCGTACGCGGGGACGACACATTCGAGGCGGGCATTCCGGAAAGCTTCAACGTGCTGGTCAAGGAGATGCGTTCGCTCGGCCTCAATGTCGATCTGCACAATTCCAAGCAGCAACGGCAGGGCCCGGAGACGGCCGAGGCGGCAGAGTAGTCACACGTTTGCGGAGCGGCGAGGGCGCCGCTTCGTGGTTGAAAGTTCAACGACAGGTGGGGAAGCGGCGATTCCCCGGTCGAGGAGAAGACAATGAATCAAGAGATCATGAATCTTTTCAGCCCGCAGGTTCCGGCTCAGGTCTTCGACCAGATCCGGATATCGATCGCGAGCCCTGAGAAGATTCTGTCGTGGTCCTACGGCGAAATTAAAAAGCCGGAGACGATCAACTACCGGACCTTCAAGCCGGAACGTGACGGTCTGTTCTGCGCCCGTATTTTTGGGCCGATCAAGGATTACGAGTGCTTGTGCGGCAAGTACAAGCGCATGCAGTACAAGGGCATCATCTGCGAGAAGTGCTCGGTCGAGGTGACGCTCTCGCGCGTGCGGCGTGAGCGCATGGGCCATATCGAATTGGCGGCCCCGGTCGCACATATTTGGTTCCTGAAGTCGCTGCCAAGCCGCATCGGCCTGCTGCTCGACATGACGCTCAAGGACCTCGAGCGCATCCTGTACTTCGAATACTACGTTGTCCTTGAGCCCGGCCTCACGCCGCTCAAGGACCGCCAGCTCCTGTCCGAGGATGAATACCTCAAGGCACAGGAGGAGTTCGGCACTGACAGCTTCACTGCCACCATTGGCGCGGAAGCGATCCGCGAGATGCTCAAGGGCATCGACCTCGAGAAAATGCAAGCCGAACTGCGCGCCGAGCTCGCCGAGTCCGACAGTGACATTAAGAAGAAGAAGATCGCCAAACGGCTCAAGCTGATCGAGGCCTTCATCGCCTCGGGCAACAAGCCGGAGTGGATGATCCTCACCGTGGTGCCTGTCATCCCGCCCGACTTGCGGCCACTGGTGCCGCTCGATGGCGGACGCTTCGCCACGTCCGATCTGAACGATCTCTATCGCCGCGTCATCAACCGCAATAACCGCCTGAAGCGGCTGATTGAGCTACGCGCGCCGGACATCATCATCCGCAACGAAAAGCGTATGCTGCAAGAGGCAGTCGACGCGTTGTTCGACAATGGCCGCCGTGGCCGCGTGATCACTGGCGCCAACAAACGCCCGCTGAAGTCGCTCGCCGACATGCTCAAGGGTAAGCAGGGTCGGTTCCGGCAGAACCTGCTTGGCAAGCGCGTCGACTATTCCGGCCGCTCGGTGATCGTGGTTGGCCCGGAGCTCAAGTTGCACCAGTGCGGCCTGCCAAAGAAGATGGCGCTCGAATTGTTCAAGCCATTTATCTACTCCCGGCTCGACGCCAAGGGCCTCTCGACAACGGTGAAACAGGCAAAGAAGCTGGTCGAGAAGGAGAAGCCGGAAGTTTGGGACATCCTCGATGAAGTGATCCGCGAACATCCGGTGCTGCTCAACCGCGCGCCGACCTTGCATCGCCTTGGCATCCAGGCCTTCGAGCCAGTGTTGATCGAAGGTAAAGCAATCCAGTTGCATCCACTGGTCTGTGCAGCCTTCAACGCCGACTTCGATGGCGACCAGATGGCCGTGCACGTGCCGCTGTCGCTGGAAGCACAGCTCGAAGCGCGCGTGCTCATGATGTCGACAAACAACATTCTGCATCCGGCGAACGGCCAGCCGATCATTGTGCCGTCGCAGGATATTGTGCTCGGGCTCTACTATCTTTCGCTACTTAGCGAGGGCATGCCCGGCGAAGGCAAGACTTTCGGCGACATGGCTGCAATCGACCATGCACTGCATGAGAAAATCATTAGCCTGCACAGCAAGATCAAATACCGCTGGGAAGGTGTGGATGAAAAAGGCAAGTCATTCAAGAAGTGGTACGACACTACGCCCGGCCGCGTTGTACTCGGTAATGTGCTGCCGAGGAGCGCGAAGATCCCGTTCGACATCGTCAACCGCTTGATGACCAAGCGCGAGATCTCATCAATGATCGACACGGTTTATCGCCACTGCGGCCAGAAGGAGACGGTTATCTTCTGCGATCGCATCATGGCGCTCGGCTTCTATCACGCGTTCAAGGCCGGTATCTCGTTCGGCAAGGACGACATGGTGGTGCCGGAGTCCAAGTGGAAGATCGTCGAGACCACACGCGAGCTCGCCAAGGAGTTCGAGCAGCAATACAACGACGGTCTGATCACCCAAGGCGAGAAGTATAATAAGGTAGTCGACGCTTGGTCGAAATCCACCGATGCTATCGCCGAAGCGATGATGAAGGAAATCTCGTCCACCAAGAAGGACGACAAGGGTCGCGACATGCAGGTCAACTCGATCTATATGATGGCGCATTCCGGTGCGCGCGGTTCGCCCGCGCAAATGCGCCAGCTCGCCGGCATGCGCGGCCTGATGGCGAAGCCCTCGGGCGAGATCATCGAGAGCCCGATCATCTCCAACTTCAAGGAAGGCCTGTCGGTGCTCGAGTACTTCAACTCGACCCACGGCGCTCGCAAGGGTCTTGCCGACACCGCTTTGAAGACGGCGAACTCGGGTTATCTGACGCGGCGCCTGGTCGACGTGGCGCAGGATTGCATTATCACGGAAGAAGATTGCGGCACGAAGAGCGGCATCAAGGTGCGCGCTATCATCGACGCGGGTACCGTCGTGGCCTCGCTGGCGACGCGTATTCTCGGGCGTACCACGGCGGAGGATGTGAAAGATCCGTCCAGCAGCAAGACGCTCATCAAGCGTGGCACTCTCCTGACGGAGCCGGAGGTAGAAGTCATCACTCATGGCGGCGTGCAGGAGCTGAAAATCCGCTCGGTGTTGACCTGCGAAGCGGCCAACGGTGTGTGCGGCGCATGTTACGGCCGTGATCTTGCCCGCGGTACACCGGTCAACATGGGCGAGGCGGTGGGTGTCATCGCTGCGCAATCGATCGGTGAGCCGGGCACCCAGCTCACCATGCGCACCTTCCACATCGGCGGTGCGGCCCAGATCTCCGAGCAGTCGTTTATCGAGTCGAACTTCGACGGCAAGATCAAGTTCAAGGGCAAAAACGTCGCCAAGAACTCTGATAACGAAGTTGTGGCGATGGTGCGTAACATGGTCGTCGCGGTCGTCGACCCCGACGGCACTGAGCGCGCTCATCACCGAATCCCGTATGGCGCCCGGCTACGCGTCGAGGATGGCGATAAAATCAAGCGCGGTCAGCGAATTGCCGAGTGGGATCCTTACACTCGGCCAATCCTGACCGAGGTTGAGGGTGATATAGCCTTCGAGGATCTTGTCGATGGGCTGTCGATGTCGGAAGCGCTCGACGAGTCAACCGGTATCGCCAAGCGCGTGGTTATTGATTGGCGTACGGGCTCCTCTCGCAACCAGCAGGATCTGCGCCCAGCAATCGTGATCAAGTCGGGTAGCAAGATCCTCAAGCTCGCGCGGGGCGGTGAAGCACGCTACCAGCTTGCGGTCGACGCCATCATCTCAGTCGATCCGGGTGGTCACGTCAAGGCAGGCGATGTCATCGCGCGTATTCCGACCGAAAGCGCCAAGACGCGCGACATTACCGGAGGTCTGCCGCGGGTGGCGGAGCTGTTCGAGGCGCGGCGGCCGAAAGAAGCGGCGATCATCGCCGAGATTGGCGGCACGGTGCGGTTCGGCAAGGACTATAAGAACAAGCGCCGCATCACGATCGAGCCGTCGGGTAAGAACGATGAGCCGAAGGAATACCTGATTCCGAAGGGCAAGCACATTCACCTTCAGGACGGCGATGTTATCGAGAAGGGCGACTATATTGTCGAGGGAAATCCCGCTCCGCACGACATCCTGGCCATCAAGGGCGTCGAGGAACTGGCGGCCTACCTGGTGAACGAAATCCAGGAGGTCTACCGGCTGCAGGGCGTCAACATCAACGACAAGCACATCGAGGTGATCGTCCGTCAGATGCTGCAGAAGGTCGAGATCGACGACACCGGCGAGACTGAGCTGTTGCAAGGCGAGCAGATCGACAAGACCGAGCTCGACGAAATCAACGCTCGCGTCGAGGCCGAAGGCAAGAAGGGCGCGACCGGACACCCGGTTCTGCTCGGCATCACAAAGGCCAGTCTGCAGACCCGTTCGTTCATCTCAGCCGCCTCGTTCCAGGAAACCACGCGCGTGCTTACCGAGGCCGCTGTCAACGGCAAGGCCGATACGCTTGATGGGCTCAAGGAGAACGTCATTGTTGGCCGCCTGATTCCGGCTGGCACCGGCGCCATGATGAGCAGCCTGCGCGAGGTTGCCACGAAACGCGATGCCCTCATCTTGGAGGAGCGCGAGAAGGACGCGGCCAAGGCTGCGGCCAAAGCCGAGGCGGCGGAGGCCCCGGCGCTGCCGGCGGCGGAATAAGTTTCGCTACGGCAAGACAAGAAAAGAAAGGGCCGTCCACAAGGCGGTCCTTTTCTATTTCGCTGAGGCCACGTCCGCCATGTGGTGGTCCGCGAGTACCGGCGCGTCGCGCGCATGGCCGGCGCGAATAGAGTCGTCACGGCGCTTGCGCGCCAATGCAGCCTCGCCGCCTGTGGTCTCGTGGTAGAGCGAAAGCCGCTCGAACTCATCCTGCTGCTGCGGCGCGATCGCAATGTCAGTATAGGTCCAGCGGTCGGGTGCGGTGAGTGCTTCGTTCAGCATGGCTTTGAGTTGACGATAGACCCGGAGGTAGCCCCAGACCTTCCGAAGAGTCTCCCAGCCATAGCGAGGATAGAACACAATCGGGCTCTCGATCTTCATGTCGGAACGGCGGTCTCGGCGAAATTTCAGACGGAAGGCGCCGCCTTCGAGCGGATGCACACCCTCGAACAGGATCATCAAATAGAACCAGAGAATTGTAGACAGCGTCGTTCCTGGCCGGCCAAGCTTGCAGGCAGCGGAGCGGCGCAGGATCGTGCGCACGTGTTCGGGCGTGTAGAAGGCGGCCCAGGCGGCGCGATAGGCATCCTCCCATTCCGCATCAGTCATTGTGGAATGATGCGAAACGCGGTGATTGAGGTCGTATTTATTCATGTCCGGGTCCATCCAGATGCCTTTTTGTGAAAGCACCTTGTGGTCCTCGGAGCCGGGCAGAGGCGTCAGGAAGAAAAACTCGAGGATATCGAGCGGCAACTCCCGCTTGATGATCTTGATGTCGCGGACGATCGTTTCCTTGGTGTCGGCGGGGAAGCCGAGAATATAGCCCGCATAGGTGATAGCGCCGTGGTCGCGCCATTTCTGCAACATCTCGCGGTATTCAGTGATCTTGTTCTGTCGTTTCTTGGCGGCAATCAGATTGTCCGGATTGATGTTCTCGAGTCCGATGAAAACCCGGCGCACGCCCGCCTGCGCCGCTTTTTCGATGAAGTTCGGAATCTTGTGGCATAGCGTGTCGACCTGGATGGTAAAGCCGAGTTTGGGGAACTCTGTATTGCGCAGGTGGATCAGACGGTCGAACAACAATTCCCAGTCGCGGTTGCGCGCGAAATTGTCGTCGGTGATGAAGAAGCGCTTGATGCCCTGCGCGTGGTTTTCGCGCACGATGTGTTCGAGATCATCGGGCGTGCGGAAACGGCTCTTGCGGCCCTGCACGTTGATGATGGTGCAGAACGAACATTGGTAGGGGCAGCCGCGACCGAGATCGATGCTAGAGAGCTGGCCGGATGTGCGCTGCACGTGCTTGCGCGGCAGGAACGGCGGCGGCTCGCCAGTGAGCGCCGGCAGCTTGTCCATATAATTGTAGAGTGGCTTGAGGGTGCCGTTCCAGGCGTCTTGCAGGACCTTGTCGAGCCGGCCTTCCTCGCTTTCGCCCGCGAAAAAGGAGATACCCATCGCCTGCGCCGCTTTTATGTCGGGCGGCATCTCCGGCAGCATGGCGATGCACCCCGAGACGTGAAAGCCGCCGATGCAGACAGGCATGCCGGCGGCGAGGAAAGGGCGGGCGAGATCGATTGCGCGCGGAAATTGGTTGGATTGCACGCCAACCAGCCCGATCAGCGCGCGGCCGCCTTGCTTACGGATTAGCTTGATAATGCGGTCGGGCCGCACCCGGCGGTTGGTCTCGTCGTAAGTGTGTAGACGAATTTCGACGTTTGGTCCCAACACCTCGCGCCGGAGCGCGTCTTCGGCAAGAGCGTTGAGACAGGCGAGTGTGTTTGAGGGAATTGCGGAGCGGACCCACTGGATCGGATAGCCGTCGTCGTCGTAGTGCGACGGCTTGATCATCACTAAGTGGAACAGGGCTGAGGCGTCTATTGGACGCCTGATGCTACTGTCACTGACGCTTTTGCTCGGAACTACGGCCATATAAATCACGATAACACACTGTTTCATCGACAAACACACGGTCTCATATGATTTACGGCCAGCATTGTCGCCGGGATGGCTTTAGGCGCCTCTACGCACTGTTTTCTCGGCTCTTTTCTTTGTCGAAGAAAAAGTGATGATGGCCACCCGCAATTCGGACGCAAATACCCATGCACCTCCTCGTTCTTGCCGGCGACGGGATCGGCCCGGAAATCACTGCCGCCACGCAAGCAGTTCTGCGCGCGGTTTCCGAGCGGTTTGACCTGCGGTTGCACATGGAAGAGGCGGCGGTCGGTCATGCCGGCTTACGCGCGCATGGCAGTACCATTCATGCAGACATTGTTGAAAAGGCGCGCCAAGCCGACGGCATCGTGCTCGGACCCACTTCGACCTTCGAATTCAAGGATCCGGCCCGTGGTGAGAACAATCCGTCTATGATGCTGCGAAAAAGCCTCGACCTATTCGCCAATGTTCGACCTGCACGGACCTATGCTGGATTTCCCCTGCGCTGCGGTGAATTTGATCTCGTGGTCGCACGCGAGAACACTGAGGGTTTCTATGCCGACCGCAACATGGAGGCGGGAAACGGCGAGGTACTGGTGACCAAGGACGTTGCCATCTCGTTGCGGCGTATCACGCGGGCTTGCAGCGAGCGCATTGCGCGCACGGCTTTCGAACTGGCGATGACCCGGCGCAAGCGCGTTACCATCGTGCACAAGGCCAACGTGCTGAAGGTCACCGACGGATTGTTCATCGAGGCATGCCGCAAGGTCGCGCAGGAGTTTCCCGCGGTCGCCGTCGACGACGTCATCGTTGACGCCATGATGGCGCATGTCGTGCGCAATCCGCAGCGTTTCGACGTGATTGTGACCACCAATATGTACGGCGACATTCTGTCTGACCTGACCGCGGAATTGTCCGGCAGCCTGGGCCTCGCCGCCTCGCTCAATGCTGGCGCGGAACATGGGATGGCGCAGGCCGCGCACGGCTCGGCGCCAGACATCGCCGGCAAGAATATCGCAAACCCGCTTTCGTTAATCCTGTCGGGCGCCATGCTGCTGGCCTGGTACGGTCGTCGCAACAAGGCGGACTCGTTTGAAGTGGCTGCCGCTGCCATTGAGAAAGCGGTAGAAGCAGTAATTGCAGCCAAGCAAATGACCGCCGACATCGGTGGTCGCCTGGGCACTCGCGAGACCGGCGAGGCGGTCGCCACGCGTCTGCGCGCGTGAAGGCAGCGATGCGCTGCGACAGCCACATCCATATCGTCGGGCCAACGGATCGCTATCCGCAGGTCAACGACCGGACCTATCTCGCCAATGTCGCGACGCTTAAGCAGCTTGAGAGCGTATCGGCCGCGCGAGCGATCCGCCGCTTTGTGATCGTACAACCCAGCTTTTACGGCGCAGATAACAGCCTTTTGGTGGAAAGCCTTGTTGTCCTAGCGGGTCGCGGGCGCGGCGTCGCCGTTGTCGATCCGCGCGCAACGTCCGCGAGAACGCTTTCCGGCATGGCCGAGCGAGGCGTGCGCGGCCTTCGTCTCAATCTCTACAGTCCGCTCCGCGAAAAGGCGCCGCTTGCAAATCGGTTTCCGGCCATTGCCGGGCTTGCGCGCGAACTGAACTGGCACATCGAGTTTGTTGCGGCGCTTAAAATGATCAATGAGAACGCAGAACTACTCAAGACTTCGCGTGTACCGGTGATGATTGACCACTACGGGTTTTACACAGGCGTCATACCCGAGGAGTCCGAAGGCGCCGCATTGCTGAAACTGCTCGCGATGCCGCATATGTGGATCAAGCTGTCGGCGCCGTATCGTACCAGCTCGAATCCGTTGGCCACCAAGCCGGATCCGGCATGGCATGCCGCTATCCTGGCAGTCGCGCCGGATCGCTGCGTTTGGGGCAGCGACTGGCCACATACGCCGCCGCACGAAAAGCAGATGGGTAGCACCGCGATCGCGCCTTATCGTAGTCTTCGCTACGAAACACTAGTCGATGATTTCATAGCGGCAACGGGTTCGGCCGAATTGACGGAGCGTATCCTTTCGGACAATCCGGCACGGCTTTATGAATTCGAATAAAGAGTTCACTCGAGCCAACGGGGCGACAATGAAAAGGGAGGATATCGTCATGCGGGCCACTCGTGCGCTGGCTGCCGCTCTCGTCGCCGCTGCGATCAATGCCGTCGTAGTGGTGCAGGGATGGAGCCAGGCCTACCCAAGCCGTAC
>JBARNC010000469.1:0-11563 GCA_049802775.1 Pseudolabrys sp.
GTCCCCTGGTGGCGCGAGCGCTGGCGCAATGAGCTGGTGCCGGTAGCGCAAATCGTACTTGCAGAACGAGGTGGCGCGCTTGCGGGCTTCGTAACGGTCGATCCAAAAACGATGTACCTCGACCAAATTGTAGTCGCGCCAGAGCATTGGAGCTCCGACGTCGCGCTTGCCCTGCTTGATGAAGCTAAACGTCTTTCGCCGAAGGGCCTCGACCTTCTCGTCAACAAGGATAATTTTCGCGCTATCCGTTTTTACGAAAAGCACGGCTTTGTCTATGCCGGTGAAGACAAAAATCCGGTGTCGGGAATAGCGGTCAACAGGATGGCTTGGCGGCTCTGAACTAGGCCATCTCGAACTGTAATTTCGCCAGCCGGGCGTAGAGGCCCCCGGCGGAGGCGAGCGACGTGTGGGTGCCCTCCTCGACGATGCGGCCGTGGTCGAGCACCAGGATACGATCGCAATTCTGCACGGTGGCGAGCCGATGTGCGATCACGATGCTGGTGCGATTGAGCATCAGCCGCTTGAGCGCCTGCTGCACCAAGGTTTCGCTTTCGGCATCGAGCGATGAGGTCGCCTCGTCGAGCAATAAGAGCGGCGCTTTGCGCAGAATGGCGCGCGCAATCGCGATACGCTGACGCTGGCCGCCGGACAGCGTGACACCGCGCTCGCCGACCGGTGTTTCATAGCCCAGCGGCAACCGTCGGATAAACTCGGAAGCGTGCGCGGTTTCTGCCGCTTTCTCGATCTCGGCATTGGTAGCATCAGGCCGCCCAAACTGAATGTTTTCTCGCACGCTTGTGCCGAAAACCACGGCGTCCTGGGGTACCAGCGCGATGCGCGCCCGAAGCGCTGCCGGATCCACGTCGGTGACACGCACGCCGTCGAACCCGATGCTCCCAGATACCGGGTCATAAAACCGCAAAATCAACTGGAAGACCGTGCTCTTGCCAGCGCCGGACGGGCCGACCAAAGCAAGCTTCTCACCCGGCGCAACCCGGAACGATACACGATCGAGAACCGGCACATCCGGTCGGCCGGGATAGGCGAAGCTCACGTCACGGAATTCGATTTCGCCGCTGGCCGATTTCGGCAATGCCACCAATCGCGACGGCGCCTTGATCTGCGGCTCGACGTCCAGGATTTCGACGAGGCGCTCCGCTGCGCCGGAAGCCTGTGCAATTTCCCCCCACACTTGGCTGAGCTCGCTGAGCCCTCCAGCGGCGAACACTGCGTAGAGTACAAATTGCCCGAGCCGGCCGGGCGTGATGTCGCCGGCGAGCACGTCCTGCGCGCCGACCCATAGCACCACCACAATGCTGGCAAACACCAGGAAGATTACAATGGCCGTCAGCACGCCGCGCGCTTTGGTGGCACCGCACGCAGCGGCGTAAGCGTGCTCCACTGCGGAGGAGAAGCGCGATTGCGCCAGCTTTTCGTTGGTGAAGGCCTGCAACGTACGCATTGCGCCGATGAGCTCGTCGGCGTAGCCGGATGCCTCGGCGAGTGTGTCCTGTGCCGCACGTCCGCGACTGCGCACCGTGCGTCCGAACCCGACCAGCGGCAGTACAATGACCGGAATTGCCCCAAGCACGAACAGCGACAACCGTGGACTGGTGACGACCATCATGGCGGCACCGCCGAAGAACAGCAGCAAATTGCGCAATGCGATCGACACCGAAGCGCCAACGGCAGATTTTATCTGGGTGGTATCGGCAGTAAGCCGCGACACAATATCTCCAGTGCGCGCCGTATCGAAAAATGCCGAAGATAAACGCGTGAGATGAGCGAATACATCGGCGCGCAAATCGGCGACGATGCGCTCGCCCAGCGTCGTGACCAGGTAGTAGCGTAGCGCGCTCGAGATCGCGAGCACGGCGACAACCATGATCATCACCGCGAAATAGCTGTCGATCAGTTGCACGGCCTTGTCGGAGAAGCCGAAATCGATCATCCGGCGGATCGCCACCGGCACGATCAACGTTGTGAGCGCGGCGACGATCAGCGCGGCCAATGCAGCAAGTGCGCGGCCGCGGTAGCGCACGACGTAGGGCATCAGCCGCGCAAGCGGCTTAAGCTTCAGCTTGCGCCGCTCTCCGGGCGCAGATGCACCGGCAACATCGAGGCCCCTTCCATCGCTGGAAAAACTCATGCGACGCCTCCGCCAGGCCCCACTTTGTGCACCCTTAATGCCTTGTGGGCCTAACGGTGGTCAATTGCGCGGCTTGCCGCCTGCAATGGGCTGCTGTATACGAGCCACCAAATTCAGTCCCTTTTGGCGCGGCTGCGCGCCCTCGGAAACTGACGATGAAACAAGATATCCATCCTGGCTACCACACCATCAAGGTGGTAATGACCGATGGCAGCGAATTCACCACCCGCACCACGTGGGGCAAAGAAGGTGATGTCTTGCATCTCGACATTGACCCGAAGTCGCATCCAGCCTGGACCGGTGGCCAGCAGCAACTCGTCGACCGCGGTGGCCGCGTGTCCCGCTTCCAGAAGAAATTCTCCGGCTTCCTGAAGACCGACGAAAAGAAATAAGCAATTATCAAGAGGTTTAAGAAACCCCGGCATGGGGGTTTTTGCACTCAACCGAGTGAGTGCCTAAACGCTTTCCGCTCCGAACGCAGCCTTCAACAGGCCAAGCTGACGCTCGACCGGATTGGTCGATGCAGGGGGCGCGACTGCACCCTGGTTGTAGATAGTAGCGTCAAGGCGGCGCACCTTGGCGTACAGCTTCTGCGACCGCTCAATGAGGGCCCGCAGCGTCACTGGCAGCAACTCGATATTGTTAGGATCATGAGTATCGCTGGCCGCAAGCTTGACCTTACTCTTTTCCTTGCTGGCCTGCGCGAGGGACATCTCGCCTTCCTTTACCGCACGATGGAGAAGTAGCCAGGATGCAAGCTGCATCAGCCTGGTGGTGAGCCGCATGCTTTCGGTGGCGTAGGCCAGCGATGCCGCGCGCACGAGCTTCTTGGACTGCTGCCTTCCGGGGCCGTCGAGATATGTCGCGGTCTCTTCGACCAGAGCCATGCCGTCACGAAACAGGTCCGCAAATGCCTGCGAACTGGCAAGCCGCTCCCCGAACGACACCGGTTGAGTTTCGCTCAACGATTTTTCGGACATAACGCAACGCCTCACTTCACGCGGAGCAGATACGCGCTCCGTAACCGATCGGTAAGCATGGCGCGCGCGAGCTACCTATGTCCAGACGGCGATATGGTTAACATTGCGATATAGTTGCTGCGCAAATCCAACAGAGCCACGATGGTGCGGCAGATTTGACCCATATTGGCACAAAAAAGGAGCCGCCGTTGCCGGCGGCTCTAAGGTGATAACAGGGAGGCGTCAAACAGAGTGGACAGGAGCCACTCAATGTCCACATGAAGATGGACAATGCCAGTAAAGATCGAGAAAGCTTAACGACACATTAAGAACAGGGCGCAATGCCAAATTTTTTTCGTGGCGTGGCGTCGAGTTCAGCCGCCTGACATGGCGACCATCTCAACGCTTGAAAAACTGATCGGCGGCTGTGCGGGAAGCGCGCTTTTGCGCTATGTCGGCCTCAAGTCGATTGATTTCGTCGTGCAGTAATTGCACGCGCAGACCGAGTTCTTCTACCGAAAGCAACGTGAGATCCTGTCCGATCTCATGCACGACCTTCTTCTTCGGTTTGTCGTCCTCTTCGATCGCCGGCATAGGTTGGCCTCCTACGAACGAAATTTAGCGACGGCGGCTTCGATTGTCACATCGATTGGGCCCGCCTAAACAAGGCGCCCGATTTGTAAAAGAATAGAGGAACCGATGGTCGCACTTCCAACCAAAATGACCGCGATCGGCATCAAGGGTGCCGGCGGCCCCGATATGCTTGCACCCGAAGAACGCCCAGTTCCGACTCCAGGTAACGGCCAAATCCTGGTGAAGGTGGCCGCCGCCGGCGTGAACCGTCCCGACGTCATGCAACGCATGGGCCTTTATCCGCCCCCGCCCGGCGCGCCGGATATTCCGGGCCTCGAGATTGCCGGCGAGGTTGTAGCGTTGGGCACCAACGTCAAACGGTGGAACCTCGGCGACCGGGTGATGGCTTTGGTCGTCGGTGGGGGATACGCCGAATATTGCATCGCGCACGAAAGTCATGCGCTGCCGGCCTCCGGCCTCTCGATGATCGAAGCGGCGGCGATACCGGAAACGTTCTTCACGGTCTGGCACAACACGTTCGAGCGCGGTGGTCTGAAAAGGGGCGAAACGCTGCTGATCCATGGTGGCTCGTCGGGTATCGGCACGGCCGCTATCCAACTCGCCAAAGCATTCGGCGCGCGCGTGATCACGACTGCGGGTTCGCAAGAAAAATGCGAAGCCTGCCGCCAACTCGGCGCCGACGTCGCCGTTAACTATAAGACTGAGGACTTTGTCACGGCCACCAAGACGGCCACCGGCGACCAGGGCGCTGAGGTTATAGTGGACATGGTGGGTGGGGACTACATCGCGCGCAACTACGAAGCTGCCGCGGTGGAGGGGCGCATCGTGCAAATCGCATTTCAGAGCAGCCCGAAGGCGACTGTGGATTTCCGCCGAATCATGCTCAAGCGGCTGCATCATACCGGATCGACTTTGCGCTCGCGATCAGTCGCCGACAAAGGCGCAATCGCGCGTGCGGTCGAGGAGAACGTGCTGCCTCTGATAGCGGCGGGAAAGGTCAAGCCAATCATCTATAAGACCTTTCCATTTAACAAAGCAGCCGCCGCTCACGCACTTATGGAAACCAGCGCCCATATCGGGAAGATCGTGCTAACGTTTTGACTGGACGTCCGTTTCTCCGAAAAGCCGCGAAATCGGCGCAATGTCCAATTTAAACTGAACACAAGGTGCGATTGTTTGCGGATTTTCACGGTCGGCGAGGCCAGAGCCCCAGGCTGCAAGGCGTTGCCGCGGGCGGGGGTTTTTCTTTGACTATGACGCGTTGCCTGAGAGCTGTAGTGGTCGCGCTTGCCGCTTCGCTCCTGGCGGCCCACACGGCGCGCGCGGTGGAAGCGGTAAACGTTCGGCTTGATACCGCCGCCATTGATTTGACCGCTGCGACCGAAGTGAAAAAAACTGACGGCGACCGCATCCAGGTATCCACCGCACCCGGCCCAGACGGAATCGTGCGACGCATCGAGGTGCGTGCGCACGAAGGCAACAGCAATTGGGCGGTGCTCGCGCTCACCAATAACAGTGACGAGCAGATTGACCGCCTGATCGTGGTGCCGCACTACCGCATAGTTGGCTCTGGCCTGTTCTGGCCCGACCTTGGCCTTTCGCGAATTGCGGCCATCACACCTTCAACTGGCGATCGTCCGGTGCGTCAGGAGGGTACGACTGCAGATATTTTTCGCATTACGCTCGACCCCGGCACCGTCATTACTTTTGTCGCCGAACTCCGCACCGACAAACTGCCGCAGATCTACTTGTGGGAGCCGGACGCCTACAAGGACAAGGTCAACTCCTTTACCTTGTACTATGGCATCGTCATCGGCATCGCCGGTTTGCTCGCGCTGTTCCTCACGATCCTGTTCGTGGTTAAAGGCTCGATCATGTTTCCGGCGGCCGCCGCACTCGGCTGGGCCGTATTGATCTATATCGGCATTGACTTCGGCTTCTGGGGCAAGGTCTTCGACATGTCGGCTGGCGCCGAACGCGTGTGGCGCGCCTGCGGCGAGGCAATCCTGTCGGCGACGCTGCTAGTATTTCTATTCGCCTATCTCAATCTGTCGCGCTGGCATGTCCGATATGCTCACATCACCATCGCCTGGCTTGCGGCGCTCGCGGCGCTAATCGCCGTTGCGGTATTCGACCCGGCCGTTGCAGCGGGCATCGCCCGCATGTCGCTTGCAGGCATCGCCCTACTTGGACTTGCGCTCGTCATTTATCTCTCTACGAACGGCTTCGACCGTGCCGTCCTGCTGATCCCGACCTGGCTATTGCTGGTAGTATGGACCACAGCCGCCGGCCTCGCGGTCACCGGCGTCGTAACAAACGATATTATCGGTCCGGCGCTGCTCGGCGGCCTGGTCCTGATCGTGATGCTGATCGGCTTCACTGTGATGCAGCACGCATTCGCCGGCGGCATCACCCATGGCATAGTTTCCGACGTCGAACGCCGTGCGCTTGCGCTTACTGGCGCTGGCGATTTGATCTGGGATTGGGACGTTTCAACGGACAAGGTGTTCGCAAGCCCGGAGACCGAGCACATGCTGGGCCTGAGGCGCGGGACGCTCGAGGGGCCGGCAGCAACCTGGCTTGAAGTGCTGCACCCCCTCGACCGTGATCGCTTCCGCGCGTCGCTCGACGGTGTCGTTGAGCAGCGCCGCGGCCGCCTCACGCAGGATTTCCGACTGCGGACCGTCGACGGACACTACCTTTGGTTCGCACTCAAGGCGCGCCCCGTGGTCGGCTCCGACGGCGAAGTAGTGCGGCTCGTCGGCACACTCACAGACGTGACCGACTTCAAGAACGCTGAAGAACGGCTGCTATTTGATGCAGTTCACGACAACCTCACCGGCCTGCCCAACCGCGAACTGTTCATCGACCGTATGGAGGCGGCATTCGGCTTCGCCCGAGCCGACCCGCAAATCCGGCCATCGATCGTAGTGATCGATCTCGACCGGTTCAAGCAAGTCAACGATTCCGTCGGCATGGCGGTGGGCGATTCGATTCTGCTCACCATCGCGCGACGACTTTCGCGTTTGCTCAAGCCGCAGGATACGCTGGCGCGGCTCTCCGGCGACCAGTTTGCGCTGCTCGTGCTGTCGGAGCGCGAGCCCGCGCGCATTGTGGCCTTCGCGGAAACAATAAGGCGCACGCTGCGAGCGCCGATTGCCTTTAACGACCGTGAAATCTTTCTCACCGCTTCCATAGGGTTGGCTCTCGCCGAAAATCAGGTGCACCGTACCGAGGAAGTGCTCAAGGACGCCGAGCTCGCAATGTACTACGCCAAGCGCATCGGCGGCGATCGCATCGAAATCTTCAAGCCGGCCATGCGCTCCCGCAAGACCGACCGTTTGACGATGGAATCGGAATTGCGCCGCGCTATCGAGCGCGAAGAGATCAAGGTGCTGTACCAGCCGATCGTTCGGCTGGAAGATCGTGCTATCGCCGGATTCGAAGCACTCGCGCGCTGGGATCACCCGAAGCTGGGCCGCTTGTCACCGGCGGAATTTATCTCGATGGCCGAGGAAATCGGCCTAATCGTCGACCTCGGCCTCTTCGTGCTCGATCATACCGCCCGCCAACTGGCGCAGTGGCAGGCGGCCACCCGCGCACGCGAGCCGGTGTTTGCCAGCGTAAATGTGTCGTCGCGCCAATTACTGCGTCACGACCTGATCCAGGATTTGCGCAATGTGTTAGGACGCACGGCCCTGGCCCGCGGCACGCTCAAGATCGAGATCACCGAGTCGCTGGTGATGGAAAATCCCGAGCACGCCGCGCAAATGTTGACGCGCATCAAGGAACTTGGCGCCGGTTTATCGCTGGACGATTTCGGCACCGGCCATTCCTCGCTTGCCTATTTGCAGCGCTTCCCGTTCGACACGATCAAGATCGACAAATCATTCGTGCGCACCACCCCGCGCGGCACACGCCCAATGATCCTGCGCTCGATCATCGCGCTCGCGCACGATCTCGGGATGGAAGTCGTAGCGGAAGGTGCTGAAACCGATTCCGACGCGGTCGAGCTCTATCAGCTTGGTTGCGAATATGCGCAGGGCTTTGCCTTCGGCGAGCCAATGACCGCGGACGCTGCCCGCGACCTATTGATCGATAAGCCGACCCGCCTGCGCGCGCTCAAGATTGCATCTGAATAATTGAACATCTGATCGCCCCCGAAAGCGGGGACCCAGGAAGTATGGATTCACGCTTGCGCGGGAGTGCGCGGTGCACGGAGAGACACTCTTAGAATTCACGCGTGGCCGGCTTCGCTCGACAGCATGGCGGGGTCGATGCCGATCTTGCGCAGGGCTTTTTCGTATTTGGTATCGGTATCCTCGCCGAAGATCAGTTCGGAATCGGCGGCACAATGCAGCCACCCGTTCTGCTGGATTTCCTGTTCGAGCTGTCCGGGCGCCCAGCCGGCATAGCCGAGGGCAAGAATGGCGCTGGCCGGCCCGTTACCTCGCGCGATCGCCTTGAGAATGTCGAGCGTGGCTGTCAGGCAAATGCCTTCATCAATTGGCAACGTCGAATTCTCGATAAAGAAATCAGCCGAGTGCAATACGAAGCCGCGTCCGGTTTCGACGGGGCCGCCCTTGAGGACCTTCACGTCTTCAGCACGCGTCGGCAACTGGATCCGCTCGGCAGCCGGAATGACTTCAAGTTGAACCAAAAGATCCGGGAATTTGATATTGGCCACCGGATGGTTGACGATGATGCCCATGGCGCCTTCAGTCGAATGCGCGCAGACATAGATCACCGCGCGCGTGAAACGCTCGTCGTTCATTGCCGGCATTGCAATCAGCATTTGCCCGTCGAGATAGCCTCGCCCGGGGGTCGCCGCTTTGCGTGAGATCCTCATGGCAAAAGGTTACCCGATCGACCCGCCTTTGCAAACGAAGCTTGCAACCGAAGTTTCAAACCTTCACCGTCATATTCAATACGACAATTGTGGCGGACGACGGCCCAGATCGTGTTCAACGGCTGCTCACAATGAATTCAGTGGCACGCCATGCGGTTACCGACTAGAGCCTCCCTGATGAGCGATATTCACAGATCAATGTGTGCGGCGCTGGCTGCCTGCGGGATCGTCGCTATCTCAAGCGTGATGGCGGGGGCTGCCGACGAATCACCGTGGAGCGAGGACGTCCGTTCGTCCGTCAGGCTCATCGCTGGTGCCAGCAAGAATGGCGATGCTCAATTGCGGGCGGGAATCGAGATCAAGATGCAACCTGGGTGGAAGACTTACTGGCGCTATCCAGGCGACTCCGGTGTGCCCCCGCACTTCGACTTTTCGGGCTCGGAAAATCTGAAAGACGTAAAGGTGCTTTATCCGGTGCCGCACATCTTCACCGACGAGACCGGTCAATCGCTCGGCTACAAGGAGAAGGTGATCATTCCGCTCGCGATTTCGCCGCAGCAGCCAGGCAAGCCGGTTCGCCTGCGCCTGAAAATCGACTACGCGGTGTGCGAGAAATTGTGCGTTCTCGCTGAGGGCCGCGCGGAGCTTGTATTGGGAGTCGGTGAAAGCTCGCACAATTCGGAATTGGCAGCCGCCGAGGGCCGTGTCCCGAAGCAGGCCACGGCGGCGCAAGCGGGGCTCACGGTGCGCCGCGTAAATTCCGGGCCGAAGCCGCTGGTTACAATCGATCTCGACACGCCTACCAATCAACCGGTCGAGTTATTTGTCGAAGGGCCGACGCCGCAATGGGCGTTGCCCATCCCGAAACCTGTACAAGCCGCGCGGGCCGGTCGCGTTCAATTCAGCTTTGAACTTGACGGATTGCCGCCGGGTGTCGATCCCAAGGGCCAACTGGATTTGACATTCACGGTGGTCACCGGCGAACGCGCAATCGAAGTTAAAACCCATCTCGACTAAATGGCGCCAAGGGCGTAATTACCGCAGCCAAGAAACATAACTTCCTGCAACGCGAGAGGACATCCATGCCTATCAAAGTCGGCGATCGATTGCCCGATGCCAAGTTCCGAATCATGACAGCCGAAGGTCCGGTCTGGAAAACCACCGATGAAATTTTCAAAGGCCGTAAGGTAGCGCTATTTGCAGTGCCCGGCGCATTCACGCCGACCTGCAATAACCTTCACATCCCGAGCTTCCTGAACAACGCTGCCGCCATCAAGGCGAAGGGCGTGCACACTATCGCGGTGACCGGCGTAAATGACGTTTTCGTCATGGAAGCCTGGAAGAAATCGACCGGCGCTGATGGCAAGATCGATTTTCTCGCCGACGGTAACGGCGAGTTCGCGAAGGCGATCGACATGGCCTTTGACGGCTCCGGCAATGGTCTCGGCACGCGCTCGAAGCGCTACTCCATGCTGGTCGACGATGGCGTGGTGAAAAAGCTCAATATCGAGGATGCGCCCGGTAAGTGCGAGATTTCCGGCGGCCAGGCGTTGCTGGCACAGCTGTAGATCTCCGCGTTCTTGGCTTTCCAGTTTCCGCTCATTCCCGCGCAAGCGGGAATCCAAAGATCCCGCGCTAGGTCCCCGCTTTTGCGGGGACGAACGGATCATTGAGCGCTGGGTCACTACTTCGTCTTCATCGCGCCGATCACGCCGGCGCGGGTGGCAATGAGACCCGCGCGCGCAAGCTCATCTGCGCGTTCATTCATATCGTGGCCGGCGTGGCCTTTCACCCAGTGCCAATGCACCTTGTGATGGCCGAGCGCCTCATCAAGGCGCTTCCACAGATCAACGTTTTTTACCGACTTTTTGTCGGCCGTGCGCCAGCCGTTCTTTTTCCAGCCGTGGATCCATGTCGTAATGCCATTCTTGAGATATTCGCTATCAGTGTGCAGATCGACCGCGCACGGCCGTTTGAGCGCCTCTAGTGCCGAAATCGCTGCCATCAACTCCATGCGATTGTTTGTGGTGTGCTGCTCGCCGCCTTTGAGCTCTTTTTCGTGGTCACCAAAACTGAGGATCGCGCCCCAGCCACCCGGACCGGGGTTGCCGGAGCATGCGCCGTCAGTGTGAATGGTGACTCGCTGCTCGCTCACGCAATTTTTCCTTTGCGGAAAGGTTGTCCGGAAACCAGTGCTCATTATTTTTCGGCATCATGCACCGAGCCCGTAATCCTGGATGCTTTTCACTGACTGGTGAAAGCGCAGCTTGCGGTAATACTCCAGCGGATCTTTCGGCCTGACCAGCGCGCCGTCCGGCACCGCCAGCCAGTCCACCAGCCTCGTCAACAGGAAGCGCATGGCCGCACCACGCGCGAGTACAGGTAGCGCGGTCCGCTCTGCCTCCGAAAGCGCCCGCACCTTGCCGTAGGTATTGAGGAGCGAGCGCCCCTTAGTGACGTTATAGGAATGGTCCGGCTCGAAGCACCAGGCATTGAGGCAAACGGCGACGTCATAGGCGAGCGTATCAATGCAGGCGAAATAGAAATCGATCAGCCCCGACAGCTTGTCGCCGAGGAAAAAGACGTTGTCTGGAAAGAGATCGGCATGGATCACGCCTTGCGGCAGCGCACGCGGCCAGGATTCTTCCAGCGCATCAAGTTCTTTTGCGATCTCCGCGCAAAGCCCCTGCCGCACGCTGTCGCCCCGGGCCTTGGCATGCTCATAGAGCGGCCGCCAGCTTTCAATCGACAAAGCATTCGGACGCTTTGGCTTGAAATCCGCCCCAGCAAGATGCAATCCCGCCAACGCTTCGCCTACCGCCGCGCAGTGGCCGGGATTCGGCCGCCGAATCCACAACCCATCGAGAAAGGTGACAATCGCTGCCGGCCTCCCGGCGATCTTGCCGAGCACGCCGCCTTGCTTGTTCTTCACCGGCTGCGGACAATTAATATTGCGCGCCGCCAGGTGCTCCATCAGACCCAGGAAGAATGGGAGATCACCTTCAGCAACAC
>JBARNC010000470.1:0-18546 GCA_049802775.1 Pseudolabrys sp.
GGCAAAGGTGAGGCAGCTTAGGCTCTCGCAAAGGATCTGCCGTCCACACAGCTCGGCCAAGCAAGTGCGGTCTCGAAACACGCGGAGTTGGTGCGCTACTTAATGAAGGAATCGGCCCGCCCAACAAATGTGGAGAATTGGTCCGGGTAGACCACAAAATAAATGATGAGCGCTACCGGGGCCAACATGAACATCAGGTCTCGCAAAGGATTTACCCCGCCCTGACACTTTGAGTCCGTGTGCGTTCTCTCCAAACGAGTCATCGGACTAAGTCAATATTAAAAAGCGTAAAAACCGAACAGTACCTGCGAGCGAGGCAGCACCTTTGGTTCCATCTGCCGCCGGTAATTAGATGCCAATTTGTTCGGAGCCTGATAGCGTTGGGTGGAGCGCGACGAGAGTCCGCCGCGGTCAGATTTAGGGGGCAAGACTTGTTCGCGGGCTCGGTGAGGGCCGCTATCCTGTTGTCCATCGTTGCGGCCGCCTCGGTATTGTCGGAGAGGGCGCGGGCAGCCGGTGCTGCCTATGTCGTTGATACTGCGGAGGTGAGCGAGCCAGGCGCCTGCAAAGTCGAATCCTGGGTCTCAACCGCGAGTAACCACGACGTCTTCGCGTCGACTACGCCGACTTGCGTGGTCAATGGGTTCCACCCGGTGGAGCTGAGTGCGCAACTCATCCGCGCGCGCGCCGACGATGAATGGACGAATGGCGTAGCCCCAAAGATCAAGACTAATCTGGTGCCGACTTCAATTGGAAGCTGGGGTATCGCGGTGTCGGGCGCAACCGCTTACGATCTCACTAACCAGCAGACTGTCGCAATGTTCGCAACCGTCCCCGTGACGTTGCGATTATCGAATGTGCTGCGCATTAATCTCAACGCCGGCTGGGACTGGGATCGCGTCGCCGGACAGCACTATGCGACTTACGGCGCGGGCGTGGACTGGCGAACGCCGGACAATGTCTGGACGCTAACCGCCGAAGTCTTTGGCCTGCTCGGCGTGCGACAGGAGGCCATTGGCGTGACCGAGCCGCGCTTCCAGGTCGGGCTGCGTTGGCGTCCGATCGACGACTTCAACGTGGATTTGATTTACGGCCGCAATATTTATGGCGATAACGCGAACTGGGTCACGCTCGCGACCACGATTCGCTTTCACGTCGGGCAGTGACGCCGCGCGTCACTCAGAAACCGTACATCACGACTGCGACGGCGAAGGCGACGACGCCGGCCCAGTTCACAATCGTCGGCACGCTGACCAGCAGGCCAGCCAACGGAAGCCGCCGGTCCTTGAAAGCCAGTGCCGCGCCGGCGAGCGCGGCGGCCGGAAATACGAAGTGATGGAAGAATGCGAGCATGCCGCCGTAGTCGGCCGATAGCTCGAGTCCATAGACCGGGATCGACCAGACATCCTCCAGGAGCCAGGTCGTGATCTCGAGGGCGGCCAACGCCATAATGGCACGGCGGATATTACGCAATGCGGCATAGATCAGTGCAGCGCCGGCGATCACCGGCGCCAGCGCGAGCTTGATACTGGTGAGGGTTTGCGCGAAGCGCAAGAATGCCGTCGGGTGGTGATAATCGGTAAAAATATTTTGCACGCCGGACAGCGCCCAGAAATTCAAAAGCTGCAATGAGGACAAGGACCACGCGCAGCCAGCGATGCGGCGGCGCGGTGTCTGTATTCGCGATCGTGGTCATCGGTGCCCCCTTTGCCCGAGTGCACTAGACGTGAATCCTGGCCATAATCAGTCACTACCAAGCCGTCCGTACCGTCGAAAGGGAGCCCCGACCCGAAATGTCACGATCGATCGCAGAGCGCTGGCCTGAACTTTCTTATGCAGCGTGGAAAGACACGCGCGACACACTGCATTTGTGGACGCAGGTGGTAGGCAAGGTCCGGCTCGCGCTGACGCCGTGGCAGAACCATTCCTGGCACGTCACGCTGTACGTCACCACGCGCGGACTGACGACCTCGCCGGTTTCCTGGCAGGGCGGCAGCTTAGAGATCGAGTTTGACTTCATCGATCACGTGCTGTGGGTGCGGACCAGCGGCGGGCATTTCCGTAAGATCGTACTTAAGCCGATGTCGGTTGCCGAGTTTTACACTGCGCTGCTGGCTACGTTGCGCGAGCTGGGCATCGAGGTGCACATCACGACCATGCCTTGCGAGATCGCCGACTGCGTTCCGTTCGAGCAGGACACGCTGCACGCGGCTTATGACGCCGACTATGCCAAGCGCTTCTGGCGCGTGCTGCTCTCCGCGAGCGAGGTATTCTCCCATTTCCGCACAGGCTTTCTGGGCAAGACGAGCCCGGTGCATTTCTTCTGGGGCAGCTTCGATCTGGCGGTGACGCGGTTTTCGGGCCGTCCCGCACCGCGCCATCCCGGCGGTGTGCCGCATTTGCCAAATGCCGTGGCACAAGAGGCTTATTCCCACGAGGTGTCGAGCGCCGGTTTCTGGCCGGGTGGCGGCGGGCCGATCGACTATGCGGCGTTCTATTCTTACGCCTATCCGGCGCCAGACGGGTTTGGCGCGGCGAAGGTGAGGCCGGCGCAAGCGTTCTTCAGCAAGGAGCTGGGCGAGTTTCTACTGCCTTACGATGCCGTCCGCGCGGCGCGTGATCCGGATGCTGCGCTGATGGAATTCTTGCAGAGCACCTATGACGCGGCGGCGGATTTGGGGAAGTGGCATAGGAAAGCGCTGGAGTGCGGGTTGGGGGAGAAAGGAAAGGTGCGAGCAATCTAGCTCCCCACTACTGTCAAGCTTAAGGCGCGAGGCGCCGTCTTTGCGCCACTTGACCCGGCAATCCATGAGGCGCATCTGCAGATGCTATAATTTTAAGGAATTCGCCTCGGAGTTCCGCATGAACGCCCCTGTCACGCCCCCCACCACGCCGCCCTATCACCACACGCCGTTGTTTCCGCTCGGCCCCGACAAGACACCTTATCGCAAGCTCGATATCGGTGGCGTCAAGGTCGAGAAAGTGGTGGGCAAGGACATGCTGGTGGTCAGCCACGAGGCGCTGCGGGCTCTATCCGAAGACGCGTTCACCGACATCAATCATCTGTTGCGTCCAGCGCACCTGAAGCAGCTGCGCAAGATTCTCGATGATCCGGAGGCTTCCGACAACGACAAGTTCGTCGCCTATGATTTTCTCAAGAACGCCAACATCGCCGCGGGTGGTGTGCTGCCGATGTGCCAGGACACCGGCACCGCCATCATCATGGGCAAGAAGGGCCGCATGGTGTTTACCGCCGGCGACGACGAGGCTGCGCTCGCGGAAGGCGCGCGCGACGCCTATCTCAAACGCAATTTGCGCTATTCGCAGCTCGCGCCGATTTCCATGTTCGAGGAGAAGAACACCAAGTCGAACATGCCGGCCCAGGTGGAAATCTACGCGGAAGGCGAGGACGCGTACAAGCTGCTGTTCATTGCCAAGGGCGGCGGCTCCGCCAACAAAGCGTTCCTGTTTCAGGCGACGCCGTCGATTCTGACGCACGACCGCATGCTGGCGTTCCTGAAGGAGAAGGTGCTCACGCTCGGCACCGCCGCGTGCCCGCCATACCATCTGGCCATCGTCATCGGCGGAACGAGCGCCGAGCTGACCATGAAGACAGTGAAGCTCGCCTCGACGAAGTATCTCGACGAGTTACCGACCAAGGGCAGCGAAGATGGTCATGCATTCCGCGATCTCGAGATGGAAGCGGAAGTGCTGAAGATGACGCAGTCGACCGGCGTCGGCGCACAGTTCGGCGGAAAATATTTCTGCCACGACGTGCGTGTGATCCGCCTGCCGCGGCACGGCGCGTCATTGCCGATCGGGCTTGGCGTGTCTTGCGCCGCCGACCGGCAGGCGCTCGGCAAGATCACCAAAGATGGCGTGTTCCTGGAGGAGCTCGAGCATCATCCCGCGCAATATCTGCCGGACATCGATCAGGAAAGGCTGGGCGGCCAGGTGGTGAAGGTTGATCTGCGCCGGCCGATGAAAGACATCCTCGCACAGCTGTCGAAATATCCGGTGAAGACGCGGCTCTCGCTCACGGGCACCATGATCGTGGCGCGCGATCTTGCGCACGCGAAATTACGCGAGCGGCTGGAAGCAGGGAAGGGGCTGCCCGATTATTTCAAAAACCACCCGATCTACTACGCGGGACCGGCAAAAACACCTGCGGGCTACGCGTCGGGCTCGTTCGGCCCGACCACCGCGGGCCGAATGGACAGCTATATCGACCAGTTCCAGGCTGCCGGCGGCTCGATGATCTCGCTCGCGAAGGGCAATCGCTCGGCGCAGGTGCGCGACGCGTGCAAAAAGCACGGTGGTTTCTATCTGGCGTCGATCGGCGGCAGCGCGGCAAACCTTGCCGAACACTGCATCAAGAGAGTCGAGGTGCAGGAATATCCCGAACTCGACATGGAAGCGATCTGGAAGATCGAGGTTGAAGACTTTCCCGCCTTCATTGTCATCGACGACAAAGGAAATGATTTCTTCAAGGAATTGAATCTGGGTTGACGTCCTTCGCAAGGCGCCAGACGCCCTGACAAACGCCCAGGTTGCTTTGCGGCGTCAGGCGGTCGCAGCGACGGCCAACATCAGCAGCGAAATGCCGACATATTTGGCGGTCTGCATCATGTCTGGAAGTTGATCGGCAAAGCCGACCAGCCAGAGCAGGCTTGCAACCGCGATAATCGAATATTTCACCGCCGGGATCGCGGTGCACTTCCGCAGGAACTTCAACATAACACTCCGCTCCGCCACGCCTCGGCCCCGCGGCATTCAACAAACTACTGCGGTGCAATATAACCTATTGCAATGCAAAAAAGCAAATCCGGTGCCGACCCGGAGTATCTTGACAGCGCGCAGAGCGGGCTTGGTTTCCCGCGGGCGCAATTAAACGGGACGTTCAGGCGGCCGCCCCTGAGCGCACAACATGGCTCGATCAGCTGGCGAGAGCAGAGAGGGTTGCGTGACCGTCCGGGCTCTTCTGGCCCTGTCCCGATGCCTGGTTGCCGACGCGCGCTCGAAAATAATTGAAAACATGCACGCGGATTGCAGATGACAGGTTGCAGCTGTCCCGCTCCTGGTCAATCTGACCCACCAGCGTCGACAACGTCGTGTTTTCGCGGCTCACGATTTCACGCAGCCCTTCCCAAAACTCATTTTCCAGCGAAACGCTCGTCTTGTGTCCATCGAGGACAATCGATCGCTTGATGACTGCGGACTTCATGATCTCTCCTCGCGCCCGCACTTAAGCAAGCTTTCGATTAGATGTTTTGAGCGAGATCAAATCCGCCTTCCTTGCCGACATTCTTGGTGGGGCGTGGCGCCGCTTTAGCCTCGCGGAAATCAATGATTTCCGCCATCGGGTAATTGATCCAAATCAAAACCGGCCCGATCGTACTGTGGCGTGCTGACGTGCCCGGCACATGAATTGTGCCGCGCTGTGATTTAAGTCAAAGCGCCAGCGGAAATGTCACTCACACTTGAAAAATGTGGCAGTCCGTCTCGAGCGCACCATTCGAATGCGATCTTGAACTCGCCGTGATCGACGAGGACGGTCCGCATCCGCTGGTTTTTCCCTGTCGACGCATCACCGGTGGCTGGATGAATTCGAAAACCAGGGAACGGCTGGACGTGCGCCCGACGCACTGGCGGCATTGGGACCAGAAGGCCCAGAGCTAGCGGCGCTACTTTTCCGGGATTGTCGGGTGGTCGCAGGGCAGCTTCAATAAAAAGGCGGTCCGCGCAGGACGGCGTTTGCACTTGTGATCGGTGCTCGCGTCACCTTTTCCTTCTTGCGCGGCCCCGCTTGCGCTTGAGCGGGATAACCTTTGCGCTTTCGCCGACACTTCTATGCAGCGCTTCTTTGAGACTCACCGGGCGTCCGTGCTTTTTTAGGAGATCGTCGAACGCTTCATCGGCGAGCTCCTGAAACGACTTCATATTTTCTGAAGCGAGCAACCGGAGCTCCTGCCAGGTTTCGTCGTGAAATTGTACTCGTTTGCCAACCATGGGCGTTGATTTCCGAAATGAAATTGGGGCCGCCAGCACGGCTAGATTACCTCGCGGGCGTTATCCTCGGTAAACTTACCGTGCTTTTCCAATTGGCGCTTGCGAGCCTCGGCAAGTTGGTCCCAGGTCTCTGTCATTTGCTCGAGTTGTTGGCGGTGAGCGGGAGATGTGTTCACGCCATGTCTCTAGCATTCAGCTGCGAACTCGGCTCGTTTTTCAGGATTGGTCTCGCGAACAGCTCGGGCTGCTCGAAACACGGCGGCCTTCCGGTAGTGATCCCCCGACGCAGGGCCCGTACCCCCAAAAATGTCGGCACCAGCCGTAGGCCAGCACGACCTCGGTACTGGCCAGGCCAGTACCCATTACATTACGTCGAAAAGAACATATTGCGAACGGAGAACAAATAGTGTACATTGTTTATCTTCAGTCGATTCCGGCGGTGCGGCGGGGCCGCGTTGTCGGGGGGTCGAATCCCGGCCATAAGGAGCGCGACATCATGAGTCAGCCTGCCCTGCGTCTCGTCGAAGGATCTTCCATGGATAAGTCGAAAGCCCTGTCTGCCGCGCTGAGCCAGATCGAGCGCCAGTTCGGCAAGGGCTCGATCATGAAGCTTGGCAAGAACGACAAAGCCATGGATATCGAAGCCATTTCTTCGGGCTCGCTTGGGCTCGATATCGCACTCGGCATCGGCGGTCTGCCGCGTGGCCGGGTGGTTGAAATCTACGGGCCGGAATCCTCCGGCAAGACCACGCTCGCGCTGCACACCATTGCCGAAGCCCAGAAGAAGGGCGGGATCTGTGCATTCGTCGATGCCGAACATGCGCTCGATCCGATCTATGCTCGCAAGCTTGGCGTGAATGTCGATGATCTTCTGATCTCCCAGCCGGATGCCGGCGAGCAGGCGCTGGAAATCGCCGATACGCTGGTCCGTTCCGGGGCGATCGACGTGTTGGTGGTCGACTCTGTGGCCGCTCTTGTGCCGCGCTCCGAGCTCGAGGGCGAGATGGGCGACGTGCAGCCGGGTTCGCAGGCCAGGCTGATGAGCCAGGCGCTGCGCAAGCTCACCGCTTCGATTTCGCGTTCGCGCACCATGGTGATTTTCATTAATCAGATCCGCATGAAAATTGGCGTGATGTATGGCTCGCCGGAGACGACCTCGGGCGGAAACGCGTTGAAATTCTATGCTTCCGTGCGTCTCGACATTCGTCGTATCGGCGCCATCAAGGAGCGCGACGAGGTGATCGGCAACCAGACCCGCGTCAAGGTGGTCAAGAACAAGCTTGCGCCTCCATTCAAGCAGGTCGAATTTGACATCATGTACGGGGAGGGCGTGTCCAAGACCGGCGAGTTGATCGACCTCGGCGTCAAGGCCAACGTTGTCGAAAAGTCCGGCGCCTGGTTCTCCTACGACAGCCAACGCATCGGGCAGGGCCGCGAGAACGCTAAGCAGTTTCTCAAGGAGAATCCCGACGTCGCCAATAAGATCGAAGCCGCCGTGCGCCAGAACGCGGGCCTGATTGCGGAAGCGATTATGGCCGGTGACGACAAGGACAAAGATGGCGACGACGATGAGGCTGCTGAGGCTTGAAAGGATGAGGGACTGCCGGACGGCGTTGTAGAGCCAGCGCAGGAGCGGTCAGAGCCCACGCCGGCCGATCAGACGTCCGCAGAACAAGAGACGGCCGAAATCGAGACTGCTCCTGCCGGAATGGTCGAGGTGAAAGCCGCCGAGAGCGAAGTTGCCGAGCCGATCGTAGAGCCAAAGGCCGCTAAACCGAGGAAGGCCGGAGCTGCGAAAAGCGAGACAAAAAGTGCCAAAGAGGGCGCGACACGTAAGAAGCCGAAGGCCGTGGCGCGAAGGCCAAGGTATCGGAGGTGAAGACCCGCTGTAAGGCTTGATGCTTAGTAAGGCGCGGCGGCGGCGCCAGAGTTATCCGCCGCACCATTAGGTGATGTGTATCATTCAGTGATGCGTTAGGCGTTCGCCCCCGTCGGCACCCGGCTGCATAAAGCGGCCGCCACCGAGGACGGGGGCGAAGGCGTTTTTGGGGAAATGTCCTTTTCCGCCCGCACACGGGTCCGGCTTCGCCGGCCCAAGTCAGGCTTCAGCGGGCACTCAGGCTGGGTTCCCGCTTTCGCGGGAATGAGCGAATGTGGCACCCGTCGGCCCCTTTTCTGGACTCTCGGTACCCCCGCCGCTAAATAGCCCCCTGAAAACGCCAAGCCGGACGGTGATTTAGGGTCCCGGCTGGGGCGCCCGGCAAAGCCGTCATGCGGGCGACCGGCAACAGGGAACTAGCAGCGGCCTACGGATCTATGAGCGGCGTCAACGATATCCGCAAAAGCTTCCTCGATTTCTTTGCCCGCAACGATCATCAGATCGTGGCGTCATCGGCGCTGGTGCCGCGCAATGATCCCACCCTGATGTTCACCAATGCCGGCATGGTGCAGTTCAAGAATGTATTTACAGGGCTGGAGAAGCGGTCCTATTCGCGTGCGGTGACCGCGCAGAAATGCGTGCGCGCCGGCGGAAAGCATAACGACCTCGACAATGTCGGCTACACCGCCCGCCACCACACCTTCTTCGAGATGCTCGGCAACTTTTCTTTTGGCGACTATTTCAAGGAGCGCGCGATCGAGCTGGCATGGACGCTGGTCGCCAAGGACTTTGCGTTACCAAAGGACCGGCTGCTGATTACCGTCTACATCGACGATGACGATGCCTTCAAGCTTTGGAAAAAAATCGCCGGGCTCCCTGACAGCAAGATCCTGCGGATCGCCGGTTCGGATAATTTCTGGGCCATGGGCGACACAGGGCCCTGTGGCCCGTGCGCGGAAATCTTTTTCGACCACGGCGACAAGATTCCCGGCGGGCCGCCGGGCTCAGCCGACTCCGAGGGCGATCGCTTCATCGAAATCTGGAATCTCGTATTCATGCAGTACGAGCAGCTCGAAGGCGGCAAACGCGTCGACCTGCCACGGCCGTCAATCGATACCGGCATGGGGCTCGAGCGCCTCGCCGCTCTGCTGCAAGGCACCCACGACAACTACGCAATCGATCTATTCCACGCGCTGATCCAGACCATCGCTGATCTGACCAAAGTATCGCCAAACGGACCGCACAAGGCCTCGCATCGCGTCATTGCCGACCACCTACGTGCGTCTGCATTTCTGATAGCCGACGGCGTGCTGCCGTCGAATGAGGGCCGTGGCTACGTGCTCCGCCGCATCATGCGCCGCGCCATGCGTCACGCCGAATTGCTCGGCGCGAAAGAGCCGCTGATGTGGAAGCTCGTCCCTGTGCTCACCCGCGAAATGGGACAGGCCTATCCCGAATTATTACGCGCCGAGGCGCTCATCACAGAGACGCTCAAGCTTGAGGAAACGCGCTTCCGCCGCACGCTCGAGCGCGGCCTCGCCATCCTCGACGAGAAAAGCGCCGGCCTGACGAAGGGCGCCATGTTTGACGGCGACACTGCCTTCACGCTCTACGACACCTATGGCTTTCCGCTCGATCTGACGCAGGACGCGCTGCGCGCGCGCGGCATCAGCGTCGATATCGCCAGCTTCACCGACGCCATGGAACAGCAGCGCGAGAAGGCGCGTGCCGCGTGGGTGGGTTCGGGCGACGTGGCGCAAGAAACGGGTTGGTTTGCGCTCCGCGAAAAGATCGGCGCGACCGAATTCCTCGGCTACGAAACTGAAAGCGCCGAGGGCATTGTCGCGGCTCTTGTGAAGGATGGCAAGGAAGTTACCGAGTTGACAAAGGGTGAGAGTGGCGCGGTGGTGATGAACCAAACGCCGTTTTACGGCGAGAGCGGCGGTCAGGTCGGCGACACCGGTGAGATGCGGCGCGAGGGCGTCAGACTCCTGGTCTCAGACACCCAGAAAAAAGCTGGCGATATGTTTGCTCATCTCGTTAAGGTCGAGCAGGGTACGGTCAAGGCCGGCGATCCGCTGCTGCTGGAGGTCGATCACGCCCGCCGCAGCGCCATTCGCCAGAACCATTCTGCCACTCATCTTCTGCACGAGGCGCTGCGCCAGGTACTCGGCGATCACGTGGCGCAGAAGGGATCTCTCGTGGCGCCAGACCGGTTGCGCTTCGACTTTTCGCATCCCAAGCCGATGTCGCCTGAGGAGATCGAGCGGGTCGAGGACATCGCTAACGACATCGTGCTGCAGAACGCGCCGGTGACCACCCGCCTGATGGCTGTGGACGACGCGATCACATCCGGTGCGCGTGCTCTGTTCGGCGAAAAATATGGTGACGAAGTGCGCGTGGTCGCCATGGGCGATGATACCGGCAACACGATGGGCTGGTCGGTCGAATTATGCGGCGGCACCCACGTGGGCCGGACCGGCGATATCGGGCTCATTTCGCTGGTCGGCGAGGCAGGGGTGGCGGCCGGCGTACGCCGGATAGAGGCTCTGACCGGGAATGCCGCCCGCAAAGCGGCTAATAAACAGCTTCAAGTCGTTAAAGCAGCGGCGGCAGAGCTTAAAGTTCCGCTTGAAGACGTGCCCGGACGTATCGGCGCGCTCTTGGACGAGCTAAAAAAGCTGGAGCGTGACCTGTCGGACGCGAAAAAGAAACGGGCCATGGGCGGCGGTGGCAAGACCGCTGGCGACGCGAGCGATGTGCGAGAGGTCAATGGCGTCAAGCTGCTGGCGCGCGCGGTTTCTGGCATTGAGTTGAAGGATTTGCGCAGCCTTGCTGACGAGGGCAAACGCCAACTCGGGTCGGGCGTCGTCGTCATCGTCGCCACTGCTGAAGATGGCAAAGCCGGCATCGTGGTCGGCGTTACCGACGATCTCACCAAGCGTTTCAACGCGGTCGATCTGGTAAAAAAGGGTGCCGAGGCGCTCGGCGGTAAGGGCGGCGGCGGCCGCCCCGATATGGCGCAGGCTGGCGGACCTGATGGTTCCAAGGCAGACGCCGCACTTAAAGTAGTCGAGGCTGCGCTCGGCTAATTGCTACGCTTTTCCGCTCATAACGGAAGCCCACCATTGATGGGTCTCGATTTCACGTTAGTATTTATCGATGGTCCAGGTTCATTTTACCAGCTGGCTACGCCAGGTCGTCCCGGACGGTCCATTGCAGGCGGAAGGCGCGACGGTCGGCGATGCGCTCAGCGCACTATTCTCAGAGCGCCCGCATGTGCGGGGTTATGTGCTCGACGAGCGGGGCCGGCTGCGCAAGCACGTCTGCATTTTCGCTGATGGTGTGCGGCTGCCGCATCAGGCGGCACTGAGCCAAGGTATTAGCAAGGACTCTACGTTGTACGTGATGCAAGCTTTGTCTGGAGGTTGATCCATGACTGATCGCATGCTGGTTGCGACCCGCAAGGGACTGATTTCACTTGTTCGCAAGAATGACGGCTGGTCGATCACGCGAACAGACTTTCCCGGCGTTGCGGTCACGGCAACGCTCTACGATAAACGCGACGGCACTCTCTATGCGATGCTCAAGCACGGGCACTTTGGCAGCAAGCTGCATCGTTCCCAAGATGATGGGCGGACATGGGTGGAACTGCCAGCGCCGGCTTTCGCGCCCGACGCCGATGGCGCGCCTGCATTGTTTCAGGTCTGGACGCTCGAAGCCGGCGGCGTGAATGAGCCGGGGCGGCTGTGGACCGGCGCTCTGCCGGCCGGACTGTTCTGTTCTGACGATCGCGGCGAAAATTGGCAGCAGGTGAGCGCACTGTGGAACGTGCCGGAGCGTGCGAAGTGGTTTGGCGGCGGCTACGACGATGCTGGCATCCACACGATCCTGCCAGACCCACGCGATCCAACCCGCGTGCTCGTGGCAATCTCCTGCGGAGGTGTCTGGGAAACACGCAACAGCGGCAAGAGCTGGGCCCTGGTCGGCGACGGGCTCGTCGCAGCCTATATGCCGCCGGAGCAGGCGGGCGTGCGCGAAACGCAAGACCCGCATCGGGTCGCGCGCTGTGCTGCCGCTCCCGACACGGTCTGGATGCAGCATCACAACGGCATTTTCCGCTCCACCGATGCTGGCGTGACCTGGGCGCAACTCAAATTGCCGGGAGACGATTTTGGCTTTGCGGTTGTTGCGCACCCGAAAGATTCGCAAACGGCCTGGTTCGTGCCGGCGATCAAGGACGAGTTACGCGTGCCGCGCGATGGCTCACTGGCCGTGACCCGCACCCGCGATGGCGGCAAGAGCTGGGACAGGCTCACGGACGGTCTGCCGCAGCGCGATGCGTATGATCTGGTTTACCGCCATGCTCTCGATATCGACGACGCCGGCACCCGGCTTGCCATGGGCTCGACCACCGGTGGTCTCTGGGTCAGCGACAACGGCGGCGAACAATGGCAGCTGATCAATGCGCACTTGCCGCCGATCTATGCGGTGCGGCTTTACTAGGCCTTTGCAGCCGAGTTGATCGACCGCAAGGCTGTTGTTAGCACGCAATGTACTAATATCCTGGCGATTCCAGCAGGGTCACTGCCGCATGGTACGCCACCGCCTCAAGAATTTGCGCCGGCGCGTCTATCAGGTGCTCGAACAGGGGCCGATCGGCGACCGCCTTAGCACCGCGGTTGACCGATTTCTGGTTTTGCTGATCGTCGTCAACCTGCTCGCGGTCGCGCTCGAGTCGATGCCGCAATATCAGACCCGCTATGCTGCACTGTTCGCGCTAGTTGAATATCTCTCGCTTGTGGTGTTTACGGTCGAATATGGCTTGCGGTTGTGGTGTGCGGTGGAGCATGGGCCGCACCAGCACCTGGCGGCGAGGCGCGCCCGGATGAAATACGCGCTCAGCACTGCCGGGATCATCGATCTCATTGCGGTGTTGCCGTTCTGGTTCGCCATGTTTCTGCCCGGCGACCTGCGCTTCGTCTTGGTGTTCCGCATGGTGCGCTTCTTCAAGATCGCGCGCTATTCACCGGCGATGCGCTCGCTGCTCGACGTGCTCTACACCGAGCGGCGCGCGTTGTTTGGCTGCCTGGTGATCGCGATCGGCAGTTCGGTGGTGGCCGCTTCGCTGATGCATCTGGCCGAAGGCAAGGTCCAGCCGGACAAGCTCGGCACGATTCCGGACGCGCTGTGGTGGGCAATCGTAACCATCGGCACCATCGGATACGGCGACGTCGTGCCGGTGACCGCGCTTGGCAAGTTGATCGCGACCGGCACGATTTTCGCCGGGCTGGTGATGGTGGCGCTGCCGGTCGGCATCATCGCCAATGCCTTCGCCGAGCAAGTCCATCGCCGCGACTTCATCGTCACTTGGAGCATGATTTCTCGGGTTCCCTTGTTCGCCGAGCTCGATGCTGCCGAAATTTCCGATATCATGGGGTTGCTGCGGGCACAGGTAGCTGAGCCAGGCGAGGTCATCGTGCGTAAAGGCGACGCGGCCCATTCGATGTATTTCATTGCGGCCGGTGAAGTCGAAATCGTGCTCAAGGGCAAGAAAGAGCCGGTACGGCTCTGCGTCGGCCAGTTCTTCGGCGAGATAGCAGTGCTGCGGCGGTCCCGCCGGTCGGCAACCGTCATTGCACTCGCGCGCACGAACTTGCTTGTGCTCGACGCGCATGATCTGCACGCGCTGATGCAGCGCGACCTGCGCATCGCCACGCGTATCAAGGACGTGGTGGATAAGCGCGTCGGCAGTGAGGTGGTCTCGGCCAAGGGCGATATCGTGTCGGAGGAGATTAAGTAGGAGCGGGCGACATTGTCGTCATATCCGGCTATGTGCCGAGCATCCACGTCTTTAGAAGTTTCAGCTAAGAAAGGCGTGGATGGCTGGGACAAGCCTGACCATGACGCGGAATACGACTACGCGCCCATAGCCTTCTTCAGGTTCTCGTCCACCTTATCGAGAAAGCCGGTGGTGGAAAGCCACTTCTGGTCGGCGCCGACCAGGAGCGCGAGGTCCTTGGTCATGAAGCCCGATTGCACGGTGTCGATGCAGACCTTTTCTAGCGTCGCGGCAAACTTCGCCAGCGCGTCATTCTTGTCGAGCTTGGCGCGATGAGCGAGACCACGGGTCCATGCAAAGATGGATGCGACCGAATTGGTCGAGGTTTCCTTGCCCTTCTGATGCTCGCGGTAGTGGCGAGTCACGGTGCCGTGCGCGGCTTCCGACTCCACGATCTTGCCATCCGGCGTCATCAGCACTGAGCTCATCAGGCCGAGCGAGCCGAAACCCTGCGCCACGATGTCCGACTGAACGTCGCCATCGTAGTTCTTGCAGGCCCAGACATAGCCGCCAGACCACTTGAGTGCGGCTGCCACCATGTCGTCGATCAGCCGGTGCTCGTAAGTGATCTTTTTCTTCTCGAACTCGGTCTTGAATTCCTTGTCGAAGATCTCTTGGAAGAGATCCTTGAAGCGGCCGTCATAGACTTTGAGAATGGTGTTCTTGGTCGACAGATAAACCGGGTAGCCGCGGGATAACCCGTAGTTAAACGAGGCGCGCGCGAAGTCGCGGATCGAGTCATCAAGATTGTACATCGCCATGGCGACGCCGGAGCCGGGGAATTCGAATACCTCGTGCTCGACCTTCTTGCCATCCGGGGTGAAGTAGCTCAGCGTGAGCTTCGCTTTTCCCGGCACTCGAATGTCGGTCGCGCGGTATTGGTCGCCGTAGGCGTGGCGGCCGATGACGATCGGCTGGGTCCAGCCCGGTACCAGGCGCGGCACGTTCTTGCAGATGATCGGCTCGCGGAAGATCACGCCGCCGATGATATTGCGGATGGTGCCGTTGGGCGATCGCCACATCTTTTTGAGGTTGAATTCTTTTACCCGCGCTTCGTCCGGCGTGATGGTGGCGCATTTCACCGCGACGCCAACCTCCTTGGTCTTGTTGGCAGCATCGATGGTGATCTGATCGTCAGTTTCATCGCGCTTCTGGACGCTGAGGTCGTAGTAGAGGAGGTTGATATCGAGATAGGGATGGATCAGCTTGTCCTTGATCAGCTGCCAGATAATGCGCGTCATCTCGTCGCCGTCCATTTCAACGACGGGGTTTGCCACCTTGATCTTCGCCATTGCGGGTAGAACCTTTTGAAAGTTGCGCGGATAGGAAAGATAAGGCTTCCGGCGCGCGCCCTATAGCACCCAAAAACGGGCGGCGAAAGCCACGATTTCCGGAGCCAATGGGCGGAGTTCGGACCTGTGGGTGACGACGCGGCGCGTTGACTACCGGCTCCTCGTGCACATTGTCAGGCGCTCCAGATGCACCGCCGCCTTGAGCGAATAATCCTCAAAGACCACGGCCGCTGCGTCGTGCGACCCGGAATGGACGCCCAAAATCAGTTGCGGCATGGTGGCTGGGGCAAGATTGGAAACCGGCGCATCATCGCCACACTCCGCCCACAGCGACAACCGTTCTTCATGACCCCATTTTCAGCAGCACCCTGACCATGCCCGGTGCCGGCACCGACAAGACCAAGCGCTGGATCAAAACGCCGGCGCCAATCGTCGTTCTGGTCGAGCCGCAGCTCGGCGAGAATATCGGTGCGGCCGCGCGCGCCATGGCCAATTTCGGGCTGTCGCGGCTGAGGCTGGTGAAGCCGCACCAAAGCTGGCCGAACGAGAAGGCGCGCGTGATGGCCGCGGGCGCCGACCGTATTCTTGACAGTGCAGCGCTTTACGACAGCCTCAGCGACGCGATTGGTGATTGCAGCTTTGTCCTCGCCACCACAGCGCGCAATCACGACCAGGCAAAGCCGGTAGTATCTGCGGTGATGGCGGCGTCCGAAATGGCCGCGCGGGTGACTGCAGGCGAGAGCGTTGCCATCATCTTCGGCCGCGAACGCATTGGTCTCGAAAATCATGAGGTCGCGCTCGCCGACCGCATCGTGACCTTCCCGGTCAATCCGGCCTTTGCATCGCTCAATCTGGCGCAGGCGGTGGTGGTGGTCGCCTATGAGTGGTTCAAGAGCGCGACCGGCGGTGAACTGCCTTTCGCCATGCCGGAAAAATCACCAGCGGCGCCCAAGCAGCAGCTCGATGCTTTCTTCTCTGATCTAGAGCGCGAGCTGGAGCGAGTGGAGTTTTTCCGTCCCGAAGAGAAACGCGGCACCATGAGCGTGAACCTGCGCAACATTTTTCAGCGCATGGCGCCGACGCAGCAGGACATCCGCACGCTGCACGGTGTGCTCAACGCGATCGCGCAGGGGCGCAAGGGACCGGCGCGCGGCGGCGTGCTCGATGCGGCCGAGGCGCAGAAGCTGCGCGATCTGCTGGCAGAGCACGGCGGTGGCCGCGTTCCGGGCGAGCGCGGCCCTTTGCGCGGACTGGCGCGGCTTCTGCGCCGCAATCCAACCGAGGCCGAGCGCGTGTTATGGCAGGCGCTGGTGAACGACCGCCGCTTTGCCGGCCGCGGCTTCAAGCGGCAGGTGCCGATCGGTCCGCACATCACCGATTTCGTTTCGTTCCCGTTGAAGTGCGTCATCGATCTCATGCCTCGGCAGGAGAGCGAGGAGGCGACACGTACGCGTGAGGAACGGCGCACGTATCTCAGCGCGCGCGGCTATCGTGTGTGCAAGGTGAGGGCGGAGGAGGTAGAGAGGGATGTGGGAAAGGCGCTGGATCGCCTTTCCGTTGTCGTCGCGGGCGAGCGTTAGGCAGGTCAATAGCTTCAACCGCTCATCACCGCGCAAGCGGAGACCCAACCCTTGTGTGGTTCAATTTGGCCCCTGGATTCCCGCTTGCGCGGGAATGAGCGGTGCTTGGGGATTTCCGGTTACCCCCTCAACGCCTTCAGCTGTGCCATGGTGACCTCGCGCAGGGTGGTGTAGTCATTGCCGGCGGCGATGAAGCGGAAGCCGCGCTTGGCCATGGCCAGCGCGCTCTTGGAATCGCGGCAGTAAATACCGGGAATCTTGCCGGCTTTCTTCGCCGCGGCGCAGATCGTGTCGATCGCCTGCTCGACCTGCGGCGCCTGCACGTCCTGCGCTGCGCCGCCACTGAGCGCCGTGGCGAGATCGAACGGGCCCACGAACAACGCATCGATGCCGGGCGTTGCGGCAATCGCATCGACATTGCCGAGCGCGGTTGCGGTTTCAATCATCGCGAGCGTCAGCGTGCCGTCATTCGCCTCGCGTATGTAATCAACCGGCGCGGTGCGGGGACTTTGCAGCGCCATTGCGCGCAAGGGGCCCCAGCTGCGCTCGCCGAGCGGCGGATATTTCGCAGCTGCCACGAATTGGCGCGCCTCGGCGGCGCTGTTGATCATCGGCACGATGATAGCTTCGGCGCCGAGGTCGAGCGCGCGGGCAACAAGCGCAAAGTCGTTGAGCGGAACGCGCACTACCGGCGTGGATTCGGCATGATTGACTGCACCGACGCCGGTGATAAGCGAAGCGGTGTCCCACAGCCCGTGTTGTGCGTCGAGCACCACCGCAGCAAAGCCTTCGCGTGCGATCGTCTCCGCGACGATGGGGGAGCCGATCATGCACCAGGCGGCGTAAACCGTTTCGCCCGCATGCAGGCGCCGGGCGAGAGCGAAGGCAGATTGACCCATGGAAAAACCATTCGATCCAGTAATCACTGACGGTTCGACTCAATCGCGCAGCTTGCGTTCAATGGGCCCGCGTTCGCGGGGGCGACAGCCTTTAACCGCTCTTCTTGATCTGCGCGACGGCTTCAGCCAGCAGTTCAGTCATACGTGTGCGAATCTGCTGCTCGGTAATGCCCTTCGGCTGCAAATCCTTGACCAACTTTCGTACGACGGCGTCGTCGCCGCCTTCCTCAAATTCGGCGAGCACGACTTCCTTGGCATAGGCTTCCGCGTCGGCGCCGGTCTTGCCAAGAATTCCGGCCGCCCACAGCCCGAGCATCTTATTGCGGCGAGCCATGGCCTTGAAGCGGAGCTCCTCGTCATGCACGAATAGGTTCTCGAAGCCTTCTTCGCGCTTGTCGAATGTCGTCATGCCGCCCCTCGCAAATTCACGACCCTTAAAATTGGTTGCATCCTTTCGTTGCCGCCTTGCATATCGCCCGGCAACCGTCAAGGCAACATCGGGCAGCTCTTTTACGGCGAAATTACGGAGTGGAAAACGTAGGCGTTGCGCGATTGTGCTGCCTCTACCGATCGGCTAGGTTGAATCTGTGCCCGGACCGCTGGCGCGGCCAGCGCTCCCAGTCCGGTCCCGCAGCCGCGGATCTTGCAAAGTCGCAAAATAAGGAGCCACGGCATCCGATGGACTTTCACAAACCACGGTACACGCCCATGAGCCGCCGTCGCCGTATTTACGAGGGCAAGGCGAAGGTCCTTTATGAAGGCCCGGAGCCGGGAACCCTGATTCAGCATTTCAAGGACGACGCAACCGCCTTCAACGCCAAGAAGCACGAGGTAATCGAGGGGAAGGGCGTCCTCAACAACCGAATCTCCGAATACGTATTCCAGCACCTCAACGATATCGGGGTGCCGACCCACTTCATCCGCCGGCTCAACATGCGCGAGCAGTTGATTCGCGAAGTGGAGATCATTCCGCTCGAAGTCGTGGTGCGCAACGTCGCCGCCGGTTCGCTGGCGCAGCGCCTCGGCATCGAGGAGGGCACCCAGC
>JBARNC010000471.1:0-2517 GCA_049802775.1 Pseudolabrys sp.
GAAGAGGTAGAGATTTTTCGGCGCGGCGATGAAGTCGTGCTCCGGGAGAAGACCCGCGACATGCAACGCGCCTTTCAGCTCTTGGCCGATTTACCGGACGATTTTCTCCGCGACGGCAGGAATGACACCCCGCCGCAAACGCGGCAAGCACTTTAGATGAACCCGACATTTCTCCTTGATACCAACATCTGCATCTACATCCGGCGGCTCCGTCCGCCGGAGATCCTGCAGCGGTTCATGCGCCTGAAGGTTGGAGAAGCGGCTATCTCCGTCATTACCTACGGCGAACTGATGTGTGGAGCGGAAAAAAGTGAGCAGCGCGAAATTGCAATGCGGCAGCTTGAAGAACTTGCCGGTCTCCTGGGCGTCTTGCCCCTGCCGGTGGATGCGGCTCGCAGCTATGGTGCCCTTCGTGCCGAACTGGAAGCTGGCGGTCGAGTCATCGGGAACAACGATCTGTGGATCGCTGCGCATGCCAGGGCCGCCAAGCTGATCCTGGTCACCAACAATGAGCGGGAATTCCAACGCGTGTCCGGACTGGAAGTCCAGAACTGGGCAAAATCTTCATCCATGCCGCAGTGATTCATTGCGCGCGACGCGCGAGCAATATCATTGAGGAGCAATACTATGGCTGAATATGTAGCCAAGCGCGACCGGAACCGGTGCCCGACTCACCCAGGCGAATTGCTGCGCGAAGATGTGATCCCTGCGACCGGCAAGACCAGGAGCGAGATCGCCGCCCTGCTTGGGATCTCGCGCCAGCATCTCTACGATATTCTCAACGAGCGCAAACCGGTTTTGCCGACCGTGGCCGTCCGGCTCGGTAAGCTCTTCGGCAATGGCGCTGGGGTTTGGGCGCGAAGCAGAGCGCATATGATACTTGGAATGCGGAACGCGAACTGTCCGACGAGATCAAGAGAATACCCACAATCAAAACGAAGGTGGCGTGAAAAGATGGAGCGGCCCACACGCGAGACAACGAGTACCTCGACTTGAACTTAAAAAGGATCGCCCTTGCAAGACCGGGCAGCCTCCGGATGGTGTTGCACTAGAACGTGTCTCGGGATAGGTTACATGTAACCGTTCCGGAGTTGCCCCATGGCTTCCAGTTCAAAGCGCCGGTCTGCTTCCAAGCGTCTGTCCTCCCGCGAGAAGGTCCGTGCCCATCGCAAGCGGTTGCGCGCGCGAGGGTTACGGCCGATCCAGGTTTGGGTACCCGACACACGCACAGTGTCGTTTAAGGCTGAAGCCCATCGTCAATCACAGATGGTGGCACGGAGCTCCTATGCGCGACGGGACCAGGACTTCATCGATGCAGTCTCACTGCACCCGGGTGACTGATTGAAGCGTGGACAAATATGGACGGTTGCCGGTGGCAACGATTACGTGGGCAAGCCACGACCTGCGGTCGTTCTGCAGGATAACCACTTCGATGCCACGGAATCCATTACGGTCTGCGCCGTTAGCTTCGATCCAACTGAAGCGCCGTTGTTCCGTATTCTGGTTGCGCCCACCGAACGCAACGGCCTCAATGCTCTTTCTCGACTTATGGTCGATAAGATCACGACAGTTCCGAAAAATAAACTGGGGCACCGCATCGGGCATCTCGACGCCAAAGACATGGAACGCGTCAATCAAGCGATCCTGATTTTTCTTGGTCTGGGCGGATAACAAAACCTCCCGAGGCGACGATGATCCGTTTCGAACGTCGGTTCAATCCGGGCGATACGGTCCGTGTTGTCGAGAGCGTATTCTTCGATTGCCTCAACCTTTACGAGGGAATGGACGATCGCGAGGTGTTGCAATCCTACTCGACTTGCTTGGGCGCAATGGCCGACCCGAAAAAAGCTGGCGAACGATCGGGCTGGGCGCCGCAGTATTACGACCTTGCAGCCATTATCACTGATGCCTGGCGCTGCCATAACAAAAGATTTCGTAGCAAGGGCTTGTAAGAGTCGGCTGCAACATCGGGATCTAAGCGATCCAGTTGAGCTCCGTGACCGCCTACCAGCCCTCGATATAGTAGAGCTCGCGACCATGCGCCTCATCATTCGATCTCGCTGGGACGGAGGGTAGTCGCGCTGATTTTTGATTGGTCGCGCCCGCCCCCATAGATATCACGCGGGGGCGGGCGCATTGGTCGTTGACGTTAATACCGAACTCGGGTCTTGGCAGTAGGAAATGGGGTGTTGGGTGCGCGATTGCTGTTCCCGCTCACCACCATGAGTCCCGGTTCGTTTGGCTTTGGCTGGTAGCGCCGATTAGGGCCGGCATATTGACTCTTGAGGCCCACGACAGGGCTTGCTGGCGGAGGAATAGCCGGTTGCGGAAACGAGCCCTGTTCATCAATCCACGCCATAGCCTGGCTGAATGCATCGACCTGGTCGGTGTGGCGGCCGTGCGGGAATTCGATGAATTCTTGCACGAAGGCTGAGCGAAACGGTTCATCGAGCAGCAACCGAACGCGTCCTGCAAGAATTTTTTCGACGTGTGGCCGAAACCGTGCAGCTTTGGAAC
>JBARNC010000472.1:0-3227 GCA_049802775.1 Pseudolabrys sp.
ACTGGGTGCACGGAAAATGGCACCCACTGTGCTATCGGGAAAGGTCTCGGCATAAAAGCGAGCAGCGGCCTCGGCATCCTTATCGTACCAGAGGCAAATCGTGTTCTTTGCCATTGCATTTCCTTTCGCTTTGAAGCCCACCCAAATTGCTATCCACTCGTTTCAAGATAGGTAGCCCAATCGCTGTTCTCCACTGGAGAAAGGGCCCGTTTCGCGACGGTCATGCACAGTTCGCTGTCCGCTTTGGGTCATTAGCAGACATTCCGTTAGGTGCGCGCCGTGTCCGCTTCACCCCGAAAGCGGACATTCGTCGGCGCGAGTCGCACTGCGAGCTCTCAACTGTACCGCACGCGGGGACATTGAGAACGCGTCCCTCAATTCCCACCTCTTGGCTTGAGCGGCTAAGGAGCACCCATGCTGCGTATGGATTTCACAAGCCAGCACTATTAACCGGACCAGCGCACCGTTGCCCGCATCATCCATTTGCACGGACAGGCAACGTCTCATGCACACGCTTGCAACGGCCGCTGCATCGTCCCGTGCGCCATCAAAGCCGGACACTCCGAGAGGAACAACCCCAGATGCGGAACGGGCAGAACGGGCCGAACAGCAGGTGGCCGATCTGAAGGCCGCGCTTGAGAACATAAGGAGCGAGAGGGACCGGTGGCGGACAATCGCCGAGCGCAGGTCTCTGCCCGACCAGCCGGCTGAGGGCACCCTCGCTCGGCGCGAGTCGCGGGATTGGTGGTGGCGGCTGAACGGATAGCGTTCGTCCAGGGGCTTGCCAACGCTCGCGGTGTGGTAAGCCGCCTAAGCGGAAGTGAGTCTCTCACTCAGCGATGTCCGCTTTACCCCAAAGGCAGACATTTGCCGGTGCAAAAAATGTCCGCTACGTAGGCCAACGGCCACGGAGAAGAACAAGAAATGTGAGATAGTGAGTCACCAACAGCGCGGGCACCCAAAACGCCGGAATCCAATATGCGGGGCCCATAAATGGCGCTGCATCGTAAACCGTCGCGAGCGCGATGGCGTCTATAAGGTCCAGCGAACCCACAAGGTTAAAAAGCCACACCAACGATTTCGCGCTCCGCGCCCGAGTAGCGACCGCTGGAATAGCAATCATCGCTAGGGCGGCTGCAATAAGATCGCCGTAGGCTGCTGGGTAGGCAAACTCTGGTGGAATGCCAGGATAGGTGGCTCCCGATGAGAGAAACATCAAGCCGAGGTGTCGCAAGGAGTGGAGCAGCAGAATTGGTAGTAATATCGTTCTAGCTTCATAGCTCTGGAGTTTTGGCAGGACATAGAGTTTAGCTGCAACCCAGAAGACCAATGTGCTGAGTGCGAGGTTGATTGTAAGGATGTTCACGTCAGGCCCCCGAAACACGTTACAACGTGATCATATTGCGTCGGCGTTCAGATGCCTTCGCCACCGCTTCAGTTCTGGTGCGCGCACCCAGTTTGCGGAACACGGACTCCACATGGAATTTCACGGTGTGCAGCGAAATGCTCAATCGCCGCGCAATGGTTTTGTTGGTATCTCCGTCTGCGATTGCTGAAAGCACTTCAAGCTCGCGCGGCGTCAGAAGTGCACCAATGTCGCTTTCCGGCATTGAACCAAAGCCAATATCCATTGCGTCTGGCGAGCGCACAATTAGTCCAACGGCAACTCCTCGCAGCGCGGCATCTATCTGACACGCGTTCGCATCACGCGACAGCACGCCGGGCGACTCATGGTCGGCGCCTCCAAGCGTGACCGTTGGACGAGCTTCAGCCGATGGAGCGTTGCCGTCCGACAAGGTTACATCGGCGGAATCGCGATCGCTGACAACAATATGGCCTGCCTCGACTACCAATTGTTTCAGAGTTTCGCGGCGGGGCGAATCCGGTGCGTAGATAGCGACGCGTAATTGCGCTACAGGTACCACTTTTCTCGCCGCGACGCTCATGCAGCAGGCCGCTCTGCGATCGTTGTCTTCACTGTAATCAAAGTGCCGCTCCTGATCAGGCGAAGATCTGCCTTTCGACCGATACTTTCTGAACCAAAATGCCTGGCAATCTTTCGGAATCGATGTGTCGTGTTTCCATCAACGCTCAAGATGATATCGCCTGACAGGACCCCCGCTTGCGCCGCGGGACTATTTTCAAGGACTGACATAACCATCAAACCGCTTGATTGGTCGGCGGCTTCGCGCAGCGCATCGGGCACGGCGACGGCTTGCAACGTAACGCCCAACCATCCACGCGCGACGCGTCCATCCTTGAGCAACATCGGTACGATGCGGTCGATAGTTGTTGTCGGAATCACAAGGACCTGGCCGCGCGGACCAAATGTCGACATGCCAATGCAATTGCCACCGGCATCGAAAATGGGGCCACCCTCCTCGGACCGCGCAAGACGAACGTCGAGCACGATGCATCGGTCAATCAGACCCCCGCGGCTGCTATGCCATTCGGGACCTACGATATTGACGATCCCCAGACGCGTGCTTGCACCGCCGGTTCCGTCTGCTCCGAGCGCGATCACGATGGCACCGGCACGCGCCTCGCTCGGGGTGATCGAGGAGGATGCAAGCGGCGCCTGAAGGCGGAGAACCGCGATATTGGTGGAGGCATCACGTCCAGCAACTTTGGCTGTTGTAACCGTGCCGCCCGTCACTACGACTTCAAATTCTTCCCGCCGCGGCAGTGACTGTTCGGAGGCAACAATAACGTCTGATTGCCACACGATTCCGGTAACAAATCGCGCGTGCGCGAGCCGGATGGCGACAGCGGTGGATTTCGTGGATTCTACGCGCGCCGCCAAGATGTCTGAGAACTGTACTAGTTGGTCGGTCATGGGCGAGCCCTATCCATTTAGATAGGGACAAGAGTGCAAATTTCCGCGCCTTTAGGATATCGGCCAGATGGCCGGGTTCAACCCGAGCCGCCGAGCTATGCGATGTCCGCTTTGGGTCATGTGTGGACGGCGCCTTGGCAAGAACTTTTTAGACGGTGCAGCATTGGTCGGGTGCGGTCATGTGTCCGGCCTGTTTATGCGACCGTGAGGCCGCTGGCCATAATGCTATGCGCGGATCGGGTCCCAATCGTTAACACGCACTTCAAAGTGCGATGACCCAAACGGGTTCTCCCGATCCCCGGATCGACCTTGTCTGCATTACGTCGTCATGTCCTCGCCAATTCCTTCAACTTCAAACGCCGTTGTCGTTGCCTGGCCTCACCTCCTTGAC
>JBARNC010000473.1:0-1755 GCA_049802775.1 Pseudolabrys sp.
GGGTGGCCATCGCGTGGGCTGGCACTTTCTACCGTTGATCATCGTCATATTCCTGCACTGGGCGGTGGCAGGCCTCGACCGTGGGCACCTTCATCTCAGCGACGAGGTAAAGCCCGGTCTGGAAGTCGTAGCGCTAGTCCTGTTCGCCTTGGCATGGATTCTCTTTGTCTGGGCTATGTACGTGAATCGCTTCTTTTCATCAATTCCGCGAATCCAGTCAGAACGCGGCCACACTGTGATTAGCACCGGCCCTTACCGCTTTGTCCGCCATCCCGGCTACACGGCAGGCCTGCTCGCCGCAGTCACTAGCGGCATTGCGCTCGGCTCATGGATTTCGACCTTCATCGCTCCAATCGCGCTCGCCCTGCTGGTCTGGCGCACGGTAGTTGAAGACCGGATGTTGCAGCGGAACTTGCCCGGTTATTCCGACTATGCGGCCCGCGTCCGGTACCGGCTGGTTCCCGGCGTCTGGTGACGTTGCGCCTATCTATGATGGGGGCCGCTTCCTTTTCATCAGCGGATGCCCTTGGATATGGACTCGCTATGCCGAACCGAGCGCAAGCTGGAACGGCGCACCACCCTGCATTTATTCGGAGGCAACAATGATTGACTCCCTGCCACAGGCGGTTCTCGAAGCCGCAGATGTTTCTGCTGTCTCCCAATTGGTATTGCGCGAACGACTCAGCCGCGATTTCGGACTGTGGGAGCAGATGCGCGATTGCTTCCATGACGACTCAGTGGTGCGAATTAGTTGGATCAATGCGACCGGTCCTGAGTTCGTCCGCCGTTCGAAGGAAATGGCCGAGCGAAACGTGAAGGCGAGTCACCGGCTCGGCCCGATCTTGGTCACGCTGGCGGGCAATCGCGCGATCGCGCAACTCAGGGCGATGATCGACATCCCGTTCACGCTGAAGGGGACCGAGGTGATGATGTCTAGCCATGCACACTTGCTGTTCCGCGCCGAACGGCAGGAGGGAGTGTGGCGTCTTTCCGGTTTAGATGCAGTCTATCTGCGCGACGAGATCGCGCCGGTCATGCCGGGCCAGAGCGTCGCGGTCGATCCAGAGGAAGTGAAAGCCTTTCGTCCGACCTATCGTCTTTTGTCTTATTGTCTCGCATCCGGCGGATTCCCAGTGCGCAACGATCTTGCGGGAGTGGACCGTCCCGATCTGGTTGATGCCCTAGCCCGCGAAATCTATGGCTGGGCCGGACTGACGCCGCCCCGCTAAACGATTCGATTTTCAGACGGATGAGCCGCATCGCGAAGGTAATGCAGCTACTGGTACGTTTGGGCGGTCACCCGCACAGATCAAATGAATCGAACGCAATTTTTACGACGACTCATGCGTGGACTCAGTCCTTTCCTCCCCGATTCAGGCAGTTTGCGCCCATTGCGGTTGCGACTGGCCCAAGCATGAAATCGAGTGTCCGGGCTGTCGTATATCGATCCCGAAGCATAGACAATTTTGATCTGGGCCGCCCTTATTCGCCAGCCCTCATACGCCCAAACATTGGACGGCGCGCCGCCTGTTTCGCCAGCAAGTGTGCGAGGGCCTTTTTCCCCGATTTGGCTGCCTCTGCCATGCTTTCAAAAAATACTGGAGAGCGTTCTACCGGCATGCTTTTACAGGCACAGTAAATCTCCCACCGCCATAGCTTTGGTGGGCTTGCCCTTCGCTTCACGACGACCGAATAATCGGCTGGGTTAAATTCTTCACGCACCGCACGCGCAAGCGCAGCAGCGCCACGACGACT
>JBARNC010000474.1:0-5043 GCA_049802775.1 Pseudolabrys sp.
TGCCAGCCATGCCAAAGCTCCGGTTTCTCGGCCGCAGTTAGGCCTCGGCGACATTTTTCGCTCATCAGCACACACTCTCGATCTCATCTGTTCAAGATAGGTGTTGCGTCGACCGGTTGAGACCACCACCCAAAGCGGACATTCGGCGGACACCTATTTCCTCTAATGCCGCCGTTACAGTTTGCGTCGAATGCTTGCCGGCGCGTTGCGGTGGGCGGCGCCAGCCTGGCTATGTTAAATTTAGAAGACATCGCAGCAGCAAAGGGCGGTGGTCATGGCGGGAAACGGATTTCAAGTGCGGCGTCTGTCGGGTTCGATCGGCGCGGAAATCCTGGGTATCGACCTTGCATGTGAGCCGGGCGCCAATGTCATCGGCGAAATCCGCCAGGTCTGGCTTGAGCACAACGTGGTTTTCTTCCGCGATCAGGACCTGCCGCCTGCCAAGTTTCTGGCGTTCGCCAAGCGCTTCGGCGAGGTGGTCGAGTATCCCTTTATCAAGGGCATCGAAGGTTTTCCGGAGATCATCCCGGTCATCAAGCTCGAGCACGAGACGAAGAATTTCGGCGGCATCTGGCACACCGACACTGCCTATCTCGAAATACCGCCGATGGGAACCATGCTGATCGCGCGTGAGGTGCCGCCCTATGGTGGCGATACGCTATTCGCCAACACCTATCTGGCCTACGAGACGCTGTCCGAGGGCATGAAGCGCATGCTCGACGGGCTGATCGCAGTCAATCATTCGGCCAAGGCGGACGTGACTCGTACGCGCGAGGACCGCTTGCGCGATGGCAGCAAGGCTGAAGCGAAAAAGGAGTATATCAGTGAGCATCCGGTAGTGCGCACGCATCCGGAAACCGGACGCAAGGCGCTTTACATCAATATCGGCCACACCGTGCGTTTCAAGAATATGACAGAGGCCGAGAGTGCGCCGCTGCTCAATTTCCTGTTTGAGCACCAGACCAAGCCGGAATTCACCTGCCGCTTCAATTGGCGCGTCGGCTCACTAGCGTTCTGGGACAATCGTTGCACACTCCACAATCCGGTCAACGATTATCATGGGTTCCGCCGCGTGATGCACCGCGTAACTTTGGCCGGAGACAGGCCGCACTAGGATCGATTTAGCGCGCCTCGCGAGGTCCCGCAGTTGGCGGCCTCTTTCATTGCAAACAAAGCGCATGCTAGCGCCGCTGCCGAGTGTCTGCTATTGGGGGTAAAACGGACATGGCTTCTGCACCGGCGGACATGCTCAACCACGACGGCTCCCTCCGACCTTTTCAAGTTGCGGCTTGCGAACCCTTGATCGCCTCGATGCAGCGCTTGCGCGCCTGACCGGCGGGCCAGCGTGACATGGCTGCTGCGGACATAGCGCTCGGCGCACATCGAGCTAGCGCGTCGCGCTGATCACGAACGCCCGAATGCGACCGTCAATGGCGCTTTTTCCAAATCGATGCGCCAAAGCTTCAGCCGCGCGTTTCGTCGCCTCTTCCAGCCGCGAGGCATCACGAGCCTCGATTTCGTTCCGCAACGGAGTCCCCTGGCAGTAGGCAACCGCCGGATCGAGTGGTGAAGGGGCCTTACTTCTGGCGCCCATCGCATCCATCGATACATTCGTAAAGCCCGCAGCGTTTAGTTCCGCTCGGATCTGTTTTTCGTCATGGTAGCCGTGGGGGGTGCGCGCGAGGAACCGAGGGGGATCATCCGGAAAGACTGCTGCCAACGCTTCGGTCACAGTATCGGCAAAGTCATTTTCCGAGATTTTGTCCCATACGTTGAAAAAGAAATGACCGCCCGGTTTTAGGACCCGCCGCGCCTCCTTGTAGCCTTGAACCTTGTCAGGAAGAAACATCACCCCGAACTGACAAGCCACGGTATCGAAGCTTTGATCCTGAAACGGCAATGCCTGCGCATCAGCCTGTCTCCACTCGATACGTCCATCGCGAGACTGCTGTGCCTTTGCGTGGTCGAGCATTGGCTGATTGAGATCCGTTGCCACGATGCGTGCGTGCGCAGGGACCCGTGATGCAATCGCGCGTGTCAGAACGCCGGTTCCTGCCGCCGTCTCCAGCACATCGCTAGGGTTGGTTTCGGCGAGTCGCTCGGCCAGATCGAGCGCATACGTTTCGAATAAGAGTGGAACGAGCAATCGGTCGTAGATCTCAGGGATCGATCCCGCGAACAGCTTATCGGTCGCCACCATTGGGCTGCTCCGCCAAAAAGGCCAGGAACCGCTCGACACGTTAGCACTTTTGAGGTCCGGCCGCTGGCCGGCTGATGTCCGCTTTTGGCACAAAGCGGACATCATGATCTACGGATGAATGTCCGCTTTCGGGGGTAAGGCGGACGTTGCTCGGATACGCCGCGATGTCCGCTAATGACCCAAAGCGGACATGCGCTGGTGCACCGCAAATAGTGGGGGTAAAGCGCACATTGGCAGGCTGACTAGCTCAGCTTCCGAGCCACCAACTTCTCTGCGTCGAAGATATCTTTGGCCATGAATGCTGCCTCTGCATCATATGCCATCACTTCCAATGGACTTTCTCTATATCCAAAGCGCTCTAAACCGTCCGCGTATGAACGAAGAAATTGTTCCGGTCCAAGGATCCTCCACTGAACTACGTGAATGAGTTCATGAAAGTGGAGCGCCTCATTGCTCAGCTCAGCCCGCCTTATAAAAAAAGTGTTCAGATAGGTGATGCCGCCGAAGTTGCCGCGCTCGAAATCGGTAAAGTGAGTCAATCCCCATGACGACAGTGGAGGAATTGGCAATTGATCGACTGGGACGACCCTTGCCGCTGTCAATGTGTCAGCACTGAAGTAAAGCGGCAAGCGTGGAAAACCGCGCGAGATGACGGCTTGAGTATCACCTGCATGAGCCCTCAACGTGGCGTCAATCCAACCAAGCAGAAGCGGGTATAATTTCTGAAATTCTTCTGGGGTCATCGGTTCCTATGCGCAGATTCGTGGCAATTAATGTCACTTTAGGAGAAGCGGACCCGAAATGGGCCTAAGATGGATAAGCTTGTTGTCAATTAGGCGTGAAAGTGACGAGCAGTGGTTTGAGACTTCTCGTTAGGAGATCATAATCAGGATGCGTACTTCAACTTGATTGCTTGCTGTAGCGCAAGACACGAGGAGGAACTTATGCCTGATTCCGTTTACGACGTCATTGAATTGGTGGGCACTAGTACAGAGTCGTGGGAGAAGGCTGCCAAGGCGGCAGTCGATATGGCCGCTAAATCTTTGAGGGATCTTCGGATCGCAGAGGTCGTGGAGCAGGATCTGCAACTCAAGGATGGGAAAGTGGAAGCGTATCGAACGAAAGTGAAGATCTCGTTCAAGTATGAGGGCAAAGATTAATTCCAATCGACGTTGTCTCTTCTAAGACTACTCCTTACCGTGTCACCCACATTGCTCGCCCTGCGCAGATGAAGTGACCGAATGAGGCCGGCGATGTCCGCTATTGGCACAAGCAGACATTCCAAACGTGGCCGCGAATGTCCGCTTCGGGCGTAAAGCGGACATTTTTGGATTTTGGCCTGCCGACCCCGCTTATGACCCAAAGCGGACATCACCGAGCCCTTCCAATACCCCGATTTGAATCGCTACGATGTTCTTCCGAAGGGACGAGCATGAAGCGGCGCGGGTTCATTACTTTGCTCGGCGGTGCGGCGGCTGCGTGGCCGTTTGTGGCGCGGGCGCAGCAGCCGATGCCGGTGATCGGGTTCCTCAGCAGCCAGACGCATGACGTGGTTGCAGATTTTCTGCGCGCATTTCGCCAGGGCCTCAAAGACCTCGGCTATGTCGAGGGCGAAAACGTTGCGATTGAATACCGCTGGGCCGACGATCAAATCGATCGGCTGCCCGCGCTGACAGCGGAGCTCGTTCGCCAACAGGTCGCCGTGATCGCCGCCAGCAGCGGTCCCGCATCGGAGGTTGCGGCCAAGGCGACGACGACGATCCCCATCGTCTTCATGGTTGCTGAAGACCCAGTCAGGCTTGGTCTGGTCACGAGTCTCGCCCGGCCAGGCGGCAATCTGACCGGCGTCAATTTCTTCTCCGCGGAGTTGGCGGCAAAGCGGCTGGAACTCCTGCGCGAGCTGGTGCCGGCCGCCACTCGTGTGGCTGTGCTCCTCAATCCGGCCGAAGCGGCGATTGCCGCGTCCAACTTGCGAGACGTGGAAACGGCTGCCGGCGCCATGCGAATGCAAATCCAGGTCCTCAACGCCAGCACCAGTCGCGAAATCGACGCGGCCTTCGTGACCATTGCGCGCGAGCGGCCCGACGCGCTCTTCATTAGCAGTGGCCCATTGTTCACTAGCCGGCGTGTTCAATTGGCCCATCTGGCGACGCGCCATGCAGTCCCCACGATACATGGGTCGCGGCTATATCCTGAAGTCGGGGGGCTGATCAGCTACGGAGCAAGCCTGACGGACGCGCATCGTCAGGCCGGCGTCTATGTGGGCCGCATCCTCAAGGGCGCCAAGCCTGTAGACCTGCCAGTCGTGCAGTCGACCAAGTTCGAGTTGGTTATCAACGCCGGGATCGCCAGAATGCTCGGCCTCACCGTACCGCCCGCGCTGCTCGCTCGCGCTGACGAGGTGATTGAATAGCCGAGACGGATGTGCGCTATTGGCACAAAGCAGACATGGCAAGTCGTGCGGCGAATGTCCGCTATTGGGGGTAAAGCGGACATCGCAATTAAAGGTCAGAACGCCTGCTTCTTATCACCCGATTGGTTAGAGCATCTTGGCGACAATATTCATCATCTCTGCTGACGAAAAGGCACGCAGCGACTCCGTGCGAATGTTGCCGAGTGCGCTAAGACTCAAGTTAAGCGCCGTGGCGGAAAGCTCATCTGGAGCCTCAACGACTGTTATGATGTCATACCGTCCTTGCGTCCAGAAGATGTCCTCCACGGTCACTCCAAACGTTTTCGCCATTTGTTTGAACGCTTCTGCCCGCTTCGGGGAGTCTTTAGCGGTTTTGGCACCTTGATCGGTAAACTTGGCAAGCACGACGTAGGTTACCATCGTTGCTCTC
>JBARNC010000475.1:0-4747 GCA_049802775.1 Pseudolabrys sp.
GAGGCTGCCTGTCGAGGGCTCCGGGTGGCTGAGCATTTCGGGTGATGCCCGCTAGCGGACACGACAATTCGGCCCCGCGGTCCGCTATTGGCACAAAGCGGACATACCGAATTGCACTGCACATGTCCGCTTTTGGGGGTAAAGCGGACATTTACTGGATCATACCGGCATCTCTTACCTCCCGTCTTGCCGTGGCGCGAAAGCTAGGATTTGCATAAGATCGAGCGTCGTCGTGACCCAACCGAGGGGGCGACATGCAGCGGCACGGTGGAAGCGAACAGCCGGTGAAGAGTCAGAGCGCGAATAGGCCCGAGGCTCGCAACGCGCCGACTGCACAGGTGTCCACTGCCTATCTACAGAAACAACTCGACCTCCGAACGCGCGAGCGCGACGAGGCCCTAGAGCAACTGGCAGCAACCTCGGGAGTGCTGCAGGTCATCAGCCGGTCGGCTTTCGATCTGAAATCCGTACTGCAAACGCTAGTTGAATCAGCCGCCCGACTTTGTCAGGCCGACAAAGGCGCTATTTTTGTGAAGGACGGGGATGTCTATCGCCTTGCGGCGCACTTCGGGCTCTCTCCCGAAGAGGAGAAGCAAGCAAAACAATACGCACGCGAACGTCCGCTGGGCCCGGGCCGCGGTAGTCTGGTCGGGCGGGTCGTGATGGACGGTCGCGTAGTTCACATTAAGGACGTGCTTGCCGACGCTGATTATCAGGCGAGCGCCTACCAAAAAGCATTCGGTTTTCGGACAGACCTCGGAGTGCCGCTCCTAGTTGAAGGAGCAGTGATTGGTGTCTTCGCGCTGATGCGAACCGAAGTGAATTCGTTTACTGAGAAGGAGATCGAACTCGTCGGCACGTTTGCCGCCCAGGCCGTCATCGCCATCGAGAACACCCGCCTCCTCAACGAGCTGCGTGAGTCGCTGCAGCAGCAGACAGCCACTGCCGATGTACTGAAAGTCATCAGCCGGTCGACGTTCGATCTTCAGGTGGTGCTGGACACACTTGCCGAGTCGGCTACGCAACTTTGCGAGGCTGAACGGACCGCCATCTTCCTTCGTGACGGCAACGTCTATCGCATCGCAGCGCGTTATGGCTTCTCGCCCGAGCTTGAGGAATATATGAAGCGGCATCCCATGCCGGCGAGCCGAGAAACGCTCACCGGACGAGTCGCCATCACGGGAGGAGTAGTACACATTCCCGACGTACTGGCCGACCCGGAATACACCTATCTCGAGGCCCAAAGGCTCGGCGGTTTTCGTGCAATGCTCGGCGTGCCTTTGCTCCGAGGAGGAGCCTGCGTTGGCGTTATGGCCATGAACCGAACGACGCCTAAGCCATTTACGACTAAACAGATCGAGCTGGCGACGACATTCGCTGACCAGGCCGTGATCGCGATCGAGAACACACGGCTGCTCAGCGAACTGCGCGAATCTCTTCAACAGCAGACCGCCACCGCCGACGTACTCAAGGTCATCAGCCGTTCGACCTTTGACTTACAGACGGTGCTCGATACGCTCGTCGCGTCAGCGGCGCGGCTGTGCGAGGCAGACATCGCGAACATCTGGCGACCGCACGGCTCAGTCTATCGCCTGGCAGCAACACATGAAGCCGTCAGAAGTGAGCAAAAAGACTATCTGGACAATCTTTCGCTTGAACCTAGCCGAGGTTCCTGCGTAGGCCGAGTGTTGCTGGAAGGTAGGATCGTCCACATACACGACATTCAGGATGATCCCGAGTATTCATTGGAGACCTCGAAACTCGAAGCTCGCACCATGCTAGGCGTTCCGCTCCTGCGAGAAGGAACGCCCATCGGCGTGATTGCGCTGGTACGATCAATCCGCCGGCCTTTCACTGCCCAGCAAATCGAGCTGGTCAAGACCTTCGCCGACCAGGCGGTGATTGCGATTGAGAATGTACGCTTGTTTGACGAGGTGCAGGCACGCACGCTCGACCTTTCCGAGGCGCTCGAGCAGCAGACCGCAACCTCGGAGGTGCTGAAGGTCATCTCAAGTTCGCCCGGCGAGCTGGAGCCGGTGTTCGAGGCTATGTTGGAAAACGCAGTGCGAATCTGCAGCGCGAAATTCGGCATACTGTATCTGTCAGAGGGCGATGTGTTCCGCATTGGTGCCCTGCATGGGGTGCCGCCTGCATACGCGGAGGTGCGGCGGCGCGAACCGATAATTCACCTTCGCCCTGGAACGGCGATCACGCGCGCGTCGGCGGCGAAGCAACCGGTTCAGATTGCCGATGTCCAAGCCGAAGCGGCCTACCATAGCGGTGATCCGTCGCGCGCTGATTTTCTCAATCTCACTGGCGCCCGTACTGTTGTCGTCGTTCCGATGCTCAAGGATGATCAGGTGGTCGGTGTGGTCTCCATTTATCGCCAAGAGGTTCACCCGTTCACCAACAAGCAGATTGAGTTGGTGCAGAACTTCGCCGCCCAAGCCGTCATCGCCATCGAGAACACGAGATTGCTCAAGGAGCTGCGCCAGCGCACGGACGATCTCACCGAGGCGCTGGAATATCAGACGGCAACCAGCGAGGTTCTCAACGTTATTAGCCGGTCACCAAACGAGCTGCAGCCGGTTCTTGATGCAATTCTTCAGACCGCGGGTCGACTGTGCGAGGCAGAATATGCCGTTTTTTTAAAATTGCAGGATGGAAAGTATCACGTTGCAGCCTCCAACAATGCCGAGGCGGTCTACATCAAGTTTCTCTCGGAACATCCGATCAGTCCAGACCGCGCCTCGTGTGTCGGGCGGGCGGCGGTTGATCGCCGCACAGTCCATATTCCCGATTGCCTCGCGGACCCCGAGTACAAATCCCATGACTACCAGCGCGTTGGGAAACATCGCTCTATGCTGGGGGTTCCGCTGCTACGCGACGGCGTGCCAATCGCCGTGATTGGATTGTTACGCACCGTCGTCAAGCCGTTTACACCTAAGCAGATCGAGCTGGTCACTACCTTTGGCGATCAGGCGATGATCGCCATCGAAAACACGCGGCTATTTGAAGCTGAACAGCAGCGTACGCGCGAGCTTTCCGAGTCGTTGGAGCAGCAGACCGCGACCTCAGAGGTGCTCAAAGTCATCAGCAGTTCGCCCGGCCAACTGGAGCCGGTATTTAATGCCATGCTGGCAAACGCGGTGCGAATCTGCGGAGCCAAATTCGGAATGCTATTTCTGTCCGAGGGCGACGGCTTCCGCACAGTCGCTATGCATGAAGTCCCGCGCGCATTTGCCGAGGAGCGCGGACGCAAGCCGTTGCTATACCCCCCTGCGGGAAGCCCCTTGGGCCGCGTCATGCGGACGAGGCAGGTAGCACACATCGCCGATATCAGGACAGAGCCGGGTTACGCCGAAGGCAGTCGACCGTTAATGGACCTCGTCAACTTGGGAGGTGCGCGGACCGTTGTCGCCGTGCCGATGCTCAATGACAGCGGACTGGTCGGCGCAATCACTATTTACCACAAAGAGATACGCCCCTTTACCGACAAACAAATCGAGCTGGTAAAGAACTTCGCCGCGCAGGCCGTCATCGCCATCGAAAATACGCGGCTGCTCAATGAACTGCGCCAGCGTACCGACGACCTGAGCGAGTCGCTCGAGCAACAGACGGCGACATCCGAAGTTCTCAAGGTCATCTCAAGTTCGCCCGGCGAATTAGAGCCGGTCTTTAATGCAATGTTGGCGAATGCAACGCGTATCTGTGAGGCTACGATTGGCACTTTGTATTTGCACGAGGGGTCTACTTTTCGTGGCGTAGCCCTCCACCATAGCAAGCAAAGCTACGTCGATTTTTGGCGACGTAACCCGGTTGTTGACGTGGAAAAAAATCCAGGAATCCCTCTCGATCGCCTCGCCAGGACCAAACGGGTTGTCCACATTCCGGATCTCCGCACCGATCAGTCCTACATAGAAAAAAACGACCGCGTCGTTATCCTTGTCGAACAAGCAGACGTGCGGACTTTTGTCGCCGTGCCAATGCTCAAGGAGGGTGAGCTTATCGGCGCTATCAACCTATATCGCCAGGAGGTCCAGCCATTCACGGATAAACAGATCGAGCTGGTTCAAAATTTTGCCGCGCAGGCGGTTATCGCAATTGAAAATACGCGGCTGCTCAACGAGCTGCGTGAATCTCTCCAGCAGCAGACCGCCACCGCCGACGTGCTCAAGGCCATAAGCCGCTCGGCGTTCGATCTCAAAACGGTATTGGATGCCTTAATCCAGGCTGCCGCCCGGCTGTGCGAGGCAGATCAGGGCACTATCGCCCGCGAGCGGGACGGCGTGTACCACCGTGTGGCAACTTACGGCTACTCCGACGACTTTAAGGAGTACGTCAGAGCTCTGCCAGTCATTCCGGAGCGTGGCACGGCAGTGGGACGGGCCCTGCTTGAGGGCAAGGTCGTTCATATTCCCGACGTGCGGGCGGACCCCGACTACACTTTTGTTGAGGGGCAGAAGCTGGGTGGCTTTCGTACCGTCCTCAGCGTTCCGATGTTGCGCGAGGGAAGCCCGATTGGCGTTCTGTCCCTGACGCGTCCCGAAGTGCGACCGTTCACCGACAAGCAAATCGAGTTGGTATCCACGTTCGCCGACCAAGCGGCGATCGCAATTGAGAATGTACGCCTTTTCGAAAGCGTGGAGGCCCGTACGCGTGAGCTTGCCGCATCGCTGGATGATTTGCGAACCACACAGGACCGCCTGGTGCAGACGCAGAAGCTCGCCTCGCTTGGTCAGCTCAC
>JBARNC010000476.1:0-5520 GCA_049802775.1 Pseudolabrys sp.
CCTGATCGCCGCCGGATTCCGGGTGTTCCTCTCGGCAGCGATTTGCGCCCCGGCCATAAGACTGTCCTCTACTGGCTCGTCGGGCGGACGTTAGCAGAGGACAGGCTGGGGGTGAAACGAGGCCGGCGGTGACGGTCGTTGCGGGGACACCCGCCGTGATTGGCTACACCGCCACACGCCGACCGCGCCTTACTTACGACTTGCCGAAGAAGGGGACGATCATCGCCACCCGCTGCCGATACCGGCGATATTCGTCACCGAAAACCGCGATCAGGTCATGCTCCTCGAGCGCGATGCCGAAAAAGATGTAGGCAGTCGTCACCGCAGCAAACAGCAGGTGCCCTGCCGTCATCACCGGCGTTGCCCAGAAGAAGATGATGAAGCCGAGATAGATCGGGTGACGCACCAGGTTGTAGAGCAACGGTGTCCTGAAATGCACCGCCGGCATCGGCTTGCCCGCGAGATGGTTGGCAACCTGATGCAGGCCGAACAGTTCGAAATGGTTGATCAGGAACGTGCTGATAAAAACCAGCAGCCAGCCGAGCAGCCCAAGGCCCAAAAGCGACGTGGCGACCTGCGGATTGCTCACCTGCCACACGACTGCCGGGATTGGCCGCCATTGCCAGAACAACAGAAGAAGCGCGAGGCTTGAAAGCAACACGAAGGTGCTGCGCTCGACGGCAACCGGAACAAATTGAGTCCACCATTTCTTGAATTGCGGCCGCGCCATTACGCTGTGCTGAACCGCGAACAGCGACATCAGCATAAGGTTTACGACAATGGCTTCCGTCAGCGGCACCACGGCGCCGGAATCGATCGTCTTCGGCACCACCAAACCGGTGACGAAGCCAATCGCGTAGACAATGGTGACGGCGAACGCGAGATAGGCCACGAGGCCATACAGAAACGCCATGAATTTTCCCATGATGTATCTCCTGTCTGTGATCGGTTTACAAGTTCGGTCTGGCTGGAAGCAGTGGAACATTGGCTGACACGAATATGGAGCTGGCGCCCGGCAGCAATGGATTCCGCGGCAGCAGCAAGGCATAAGTGGCAATCATCCCGATCGACCTGGTCAGCAGCCGGCCGACATGCCCGAGGCCCAGGAAGAATTGATTCATCGCCTCTCTCCACAGGAGGCGGTAATAGACATCGATGGCGCTGTTGCTATTTTTGATCTGCATGAGAGCCTCCATTCCGAACGTTCAGTGTGTTTGATGCGGAGGCGGATCAGGTGCTTTCCTGTAAAATGCGTAGTCCGCCATGTACGGCACGCTGAGGTATGTTCCGGCCGAGTCGCACGGCGCATCGACGCGGCCGCCTCGGGTGTTGAGCCTTTGAATCGTCGTGATCCTGCTGAGCTGCCCCATGCCGCGCCATGCCGCGCCTTCGAGCTTCAGGAGCGGAATGTCGTTTGGAGCAGCGCCTGGCGTCTGGGCGGCAAACTTTCCGGTCACCGCGCTGCCATCGGTCATCTCCCAGCTCGGGCCCGCATAGTGCCGGCCCACCGTTTTCCCGGCGATGAATAATGTCGCAATCGGTTCGCGGAATTGCCAAGCCAGCTTGCCGGCCGAGTCGAACTTGCACTCATAGACCTGGGCGCCGACCGCATGCGCAGTCGTGATCAGGACTTCGCCGGGTGCAGCGATCGCTACAGGCACTTCGGCTGCCACCGAACCCTGCGACATCAGGTGCAAAGTGGAAATGTAGGCAACGATTATCGCGGCAGTCCCGATCACCGGCCGGGCGACGTGACCCAGGCTCCTGAAAAATTGTGTCCTGGTCTGCGCACGCTGGATGAGCGCCTCATGGCGGTAGCAATCAATGTCGATGGTGCCGTTGCTGCGGCGGCGGATCGTGTCGGTCTGCATGGCATGCTCCATTCTCAAACCCATGCATGCGCCTTGCGTGCTCTAAAGACTTTGAGCCCTGCTTGATTTGTCCTTGAGGAAGTCTTGATTTCGCTTTAGACGGCCCTGCCGCTATGATTGGGCAGCCGTAGTTGCGGGGGCGCAATGTGCTGTTTTTATTCAATAATTTCGTGCTCGACTGCGAGCGCCGGGAGTTGCGCGCAGATGGTGCGCCGGTTCCAATCGAGCCGCAGGTCTTCGACCTTCTGGTCTACCTGATCAAGAACCGCGACCGCGTCGTCAGCAAGGATGACCTCATTGCGTCAGTGTGGGGCGGCCGCATCGTCTCAGATTCCACATTGGACAGCCGTATTAATGCGGTGCGTAAGGCCGTCGGCGACAGCGGCAGAGAGCAATGCTTGATACGGACATCTGCCCGTAAGGGCATCCGGTTCGTCGGGGAGGTGCAGGAGGAAACGCGCTCCCCACCCGCCGACGTCCGGGCGACGACCGACGCGCAGAGTGCCGATTTTCTTCCACCGCTCGTCGCCGACCGGCCTTCGATCGCGGTTCTGCGATTCGAAAATCTGTCGGAGGACCGCGCGCTCGACCTCATCGCCACCGGCCTCGCGGAAGACATTATCGCTCTGCTGGCGCGTGTGCCGGGATTTTTCGTCATCGCTCGGGCGTCCTCATTCATCTATTCGCAACGGCCGACCGAAATCCGCCGGGTCGGCGCCGAACTCGGAGTTCGTTACGTGGTTACAGGCAGTGCTCGCAGTTCGGCGGACCGCGTGCGTGTCACCGTGCAGCTTATCGAAGCCGAAAGCGGCAACCAGCTGTGGGCAGGCCGCTATGACGTCGAGCGTGGCGACACGCTTGACCTTCAGGACGAGATCGCGCGCCAAATCATGACGGAACTCGAACCGGCGCTGACCAAGGCCGATCTTTCGGTCATTGACCGGCGAAGAATCGACAACGTTGACGCCTGGTCGCATTTTCGTCAGGCATCGGGCTACATCGCCGTGCACGGCTGGAGCGAAGATTCGGTCGCCGAGGCCTTGAACCGGCTACGTCAGGCGATTGCGGTTGACTCAAACTTCGCACTGGCGCGTGCGCTGCTCGCGTTGCTCAGCGCGTTCGGCGCCAACCTTTCCCTGGTGCCTGACATTGCTGCGGCCAGGAATGACGCGCTCGACGAAGCCGAGCGCGCCGTCGCGCTGGACCCGAACGCTTCTGACGTCCTCGGATTCGCCGGCTGTGCCTTCGCCGACCTTGGCGAGCATGCGCGCGGCGTGGAGCTGCTGCGCCGCGCCCTCGCCCTCGATCCGAGCAACGCACAGGCACACGTGGCTCTCGGCGCATCGCTCGTCCGCCTCGGCCGCTTCGATGAAGGCATTCAGAGTATGCAGTTCGGAATGCGATCGAGCCCCAAGGATTTTAGGTTGACCTTCTGGAGCATGATTCTGGCTTACGCGCTCGGACGCGCAGGACGCCTCGAGGAAGCGCTGGCTGAGGCTTCCGCGGCCGCACGGCGAGACGGCCGTCTCTACACGGCGCGCGTCGTAGTTGCCTGGATTTTCGCTAGGCTCGACCGCAAGGTAGAAGCACGCGCGGCCTTGGCCGAAGCGCGGCGTATCCGGCCCGCCCTCAGTCTCGAAGAAATCCAGCGCTTTTTTGGCCAGAATACTGCGGCGGACCTGAAACTGATTTGGAAATAACCCGACAAGTAGAGCGACATTTGCAGATAGGTTTCGAGGATTGTTTGCTCGACACGGACCGGCGTGAACTGCGGCGGGGCAACCAGCCTGTTGCGATCGAGCCGCAGGTACTCGATGTTCTGATCTACCTCATCGAAAACCGCGATCGCGTCGTCAGCAAGGACGATCTTTTTGCGTCGGTGTGGGGCGGCCGGATTGTTTCGGAATCGACCCTGACCAGTCGGATCAATGCCGTACGAAAGGCGATCGGCGACAGCGGCGAGAAGCAAACCCTCATCCGCACATTCGCCAGGAAAGGCTTTCGCTTCATCGCGCCTGTGAGCGTCAAAGAGGTCAAAGCGCCGGGTGAGCGAGACCCTCTTGCACTCACGGTGCCCCAAAAGCCATCTATTGCCATTCTTCCTTTTAGGAATATGAGTGGCGATCCCGAACAGGATTCTTTCGTCGACGGCGTTACGGAAGAGATCATGACTGCGCTATCGCGCGTCCGTTGGTTCTTCGTCATCGCGCGCGGCTCGACCTTTGCCTACAAGAGCAGCGACATAAATCCGGACGAAATCGCCCATGAACTCGGCGTTCGGTATGTCTTGGCAGGCAGCGTGCGGCGCGCCGGCGACCGTGTCCGCGTGAGTGCACAACTCATCGATGGCAATAACGGCAGTAATGTTTGGGCGCAGACCTACGACCGTGCGCTCTCCGATATTTTTGCCGTACAAGATGAAATTACGCAGACAATTGTTGGCGGCATCTTGCCGGAATTGAGCCGCGCAGAACGGGAGAGAGCGCGAATCAAGCAGCGGGATAGTGTCGACGCGTGGAGCATCTACCAGCGCGGCATGTTTCACCTTTATCGGTATACCAAAGACGATCTAGCGCAAGCGCAAAAGCTCTTCGAAGATGCGATCGTTGTCGATCCGGATCTTGGGCCGGCTTATTCGGCCATCGCCGAGGCTTATTACTACGAAGTGGTCTACGGATTTGCCGAATCGCCCGGCGACAACCGTGAGCGCGCAATCGATTCAGCACAGAAGGCGGTGGCTCTGGAGCGAGACGATGCGGGAGCGCACTGCACGTTGGGAAGAATTCGCTATCTCTGCCGGGAATATGCTGCCGCAATCTCGGAGCTGGAACTTGCATTGGATCTCAATCCGAGCCTGGCGCTCGCACACTATGGCCTGGGTGCCGCGTTCGTATTCTCGGGAAAGCCGCATGACGCCCTCCCTCACCTTGAATCGGCCATTCGGCTCAGTCCCCAAGACCCGAACATGGGATCGTTTCTCGTGCGCATCGCTGAAGCCAAATATCTGGTCGGCAACGATGAAGCTGCTGTGCGTTTCGCCCTAAAGGCCCTGGCACAGCCAAGTTTCCAATGGTCGCGTTATGCGATTCTCATCGCAGCATTAGGACAATTGGGTCGGCTGGAAGAAGCACAACGCTATCTCGCTGAAGTGACCCGGATGAGGTCGAATTTTTCAGTTGCGTTCGTGCAAACAATGCATCCATTCAGCCGCGACATGGGAATCGATCGCTATTACGAGGGCCTACGTAAGGCAGGTGTGCCGGAAATACCTGCATGACAGGCGCGAACGGTCAGTGAAATTGATTAATCCGCAACCGCTTTATGCGCGCAGGCTTGGAGCACCAGGCGCGAACAGCAACAATAATGCGAAGCAGCTGTTGCCAAAGTTCGTTTCTGTTCGGTCCGGGTAACAAGTTAGTTTCATAGGTCCGCCGATATGTGTCGATGTTGCCGAAAGATTCCTTGCCGTCCTTGCGGCCCGCCACAGGCTATGCATATGATGACATCGTAAAGAAAAAGAGGATCCCCTGCAGCAGCTTGCGATGGGTCAGCAGCATGCGCAGCTTCTGACTGCGTAACGTCTTCACATGTACCGGGCGATAAAGTCCCGCCCGCATCATCTGTGCGATGCCGCGCGCGTCGTTGCGGT
>JBARNC010000477.1:0-3432 GCA_049802775.1 Pseudolabrys sp.
TAACTAGGCCGCATGCCGGTCGCGATCACCAGAAAATCGAACGCAATCTTGCGGACGCCCGCGCCCGGAGAGGATGCCTCGATCGTGCGGGAAGCAACATCGACGGCGGTGACCTCCGCCAGGAGTACGCTGACGTTTGACTGCTTCACCTCGAGCTGACGGATTGGCGCAGCGATCTCGGCGGGAGAGAGGACCGCCGTCGCCACCTGGTAGAGCAGCGGTTGAAATATGTGGTGGTTGCGACGGTCGATCAGGACGATCTCGGCATCGGCGCGACGCAGCGCGTGCGCCGCCGCGAGCCCGGCAAAGCCACCGCCGACAATGACGATCCGCGGCTTCTGACCGGCACGGTGCGCAGCCCATCCCGCTGGTTGAAGTTCGGCATCCGGCGATGACCTGGTGGTCTCTGCAATGCGGGCATGTGAAGCAAGATCATTCATGATGACTACCGTTGCGCAGCTTGCTGCCCATACGTTTCACGCAGACCCTTCTTGTCGATCTTGCCAACGCTCGTTTTTGCCAAATGGTCGACGAACTGAATCTTCTCGGGGATGCCGTATTTCGAGATGGAGCCTCGGCTAGCGAACGCCTCCAAATGTGCTTTTATGTCGGCTTCCTGAAGGCGACCGGCGTGACCGGTGTCTTTGACGACAAACGCCAAAGGCCTTTCCCCCCACTTTTTATCCGGGATTCCGATGACGGCGGCTTCCTTCACGCCGGGGTACTGCTCGATCAGGTCTTCGATCTGCTCCGACGATACCCACTCTCCACCGCTCTTGATGACATCCTTTATTCGGTCGGTAATCCGGATGTAGCCATCCGGCGTGACGACGGCGATATCGCCCGTGTGCAGGTACCCACCAGCCCAGAGCGCTTCGGACGCTTCGGGATTGTCGACGTAGCCTTGCGTGAGCCACGGTGCGCGCAGCACCAGCTCGCCCGCGGTCTCGCCGTCATGCGGCAGGTCCTTCATGTCCTGCCCCACGATACGTGCCTCGACCAGCGGCGCCGTGATGCCGGCGCGAACACGGATATCCAGTTCTCGCTCTGGATCGCCAAGGTCCTTTGTCATGACCTGCGCGGCCGCGACGATCGGGCCGGTCTCAGACATTCCAAATCCTGCGCAGACGTCGATCCCGGCGGCCAGAGCCTGTTTCGCCAATGCCTTGTGCAGCTCCGATCCGCCAATGACCATCTTCAATCCACCAAGATGAGCTTTGGCGGAGGCAGCGGCGTTGAGCAGCATTTCCAGAAGGGTGGGTACGCCATGCGTGAAGGTAACGCCCTCAGTCTTGATCAGTCTGACGAGCAATTCCGGGTGGTAGCGGCCAGGGTAGACCTGCTTCACGCCGGCAAGCGTCGCCGCCCACGGAAATCCCCACGCGTGCACATGAAACATCGGCGTCATCGGCATATAGACGTCGTCGCGGGAGAACCGCCCGTGCTTGCCCGCCACGCCGAGGAAGGCCAGTTCGGACAGGCAGTGGAGAACCACCTGTCGATGACTGTAGTAGACTCCTTTGGGCAGGCCCGTTGTGCCGGACGTGTAAAAGGTGGTTGCCTGGGTATTCTCGTCAAAGTCCGGAAAGAGGTAGTCCGGCGATGAAGTAGCCAGCAGAGCCTCGTACTCTCCTTCGAATGACAGGCTTCCTGTCTGCGGGACAGAGCGATCCGACATCACGACAAGCTTCTTCACTTTAGGCAGCTGCGGCATGAGACCTTGCAGCAGCGGGACGAACTCGTCGTTGACCAGAAGCACCGATGAGCCGGCGTGGTTGATCGTGTAGGCAACTTGCTCCGGTGGCAGGCGGACATTCACAGTCTGCAGCACGGCGCCCATCATCGGGACCGCAAAAAACGCTTCAAGAAATCTGTTGCTGTCCCAGTCCAGCACTCCGACCGTATCGCCGGGCCGCACGCCGGTTCCTGCAAGCGCGGAGGCCAAGCGACCGACCCGCCTCCTGAGCTCGCGGTACGTGAACCGTTTCAAGTCTCGATAAACGATCTCCTGATCGGCGGCCTGGAGAAGCGGGGCATGCCACAAATGCTTGATGATCAGCGGGTACTGATAGGCAGACTTAGCGGCCGCGATGACCCTGCTCGTCATGGTATCCTCCGTACCATTTCACAACCTCGCGGCGCTTGATCTCGTCTTGTCATTCGGCATGCCGTCTCGTAGTCGAAGCCGAAATTTCTTTTCGATCGCGGCACTCTCACCGCGCCAGCCATTCGGGTCTGCTCGAGCCGCGCGGGGCCAGGACCGTGCGAAAGCCTCCAGGTGTGCGCGACATTACGACCTGGTCCGTCATTCCCTGATAAGTCCCAAGCGGCGTTTCCGCGGTAAACAGATCGGGAGCGATGTACATGTGCTCGTCGGTTGAGCCCGCGGTCGCTTTTGCGTACGCCTTGTCGAAGATGCCTAACGAGAGCAACCACAGCACAACGCGTGTTAGCGAAACCACAACGCGATAGCTGCCTCCCTCGATCGCGCGCCGGCGCAGGGCCGCAAGGATTCCCGTCGTGCCTAACCAGGCGACCACGTTATCGCAAATCGGCACAATCGGCGGCTGCTTCGGCCGAGTCGGGGAGCCTTCAATCGTGAAAAGGCCCGACACCGTGGCGCCGATTTCATCGAACCCAGGCCGGCCCGACCACGGTCCCTTCTCACCGTGGAGAACAACGGTTGCGTGAATCAATCCGGGTTTCTGCTGGCAAAGCGTATCGGCATCGAGGTCGTGCTTTTTCAAAAATCCTGGCCGTTTATTGGCAAAGAATACGTCGGCATCCTGGAGAAGCTGATTGAACCGTGCGCGATCCTCCTTCGAGTCGTCCAGTATCGTCGAACGCATTCCCACCTGGACATCCCACGCGAAGGCTTCGACCTCCGAATCGCGGGGTCTCCAGATGTTGAGCACGTCCGCGCCGTACAGAGCCATGTCTCTTCCCATCGCGCCTCCCGCGATGACATGACCCATTCCGAGTGCGCGTATGCCAGAGAGAGGGAGATTGCGGCTCGCCTTGAGCGGAACGGGGTCGCTCGCCCCAATTTTCTCCACCGTGACAAGCGGCAGTTTGGAGAGGACTTGTGTATATTGGGGTTCGCGAAGAAATTCCTCGTTCGTTCGTATCATTGCTAGAACCAGCCCTTCGACCGCCGTAGCCTGCTCCAGTTCCAGAGCGTCCCATTTGCGTATGGCGTTGTTAATGGATTCGGTACTTGGGCTGCAGCGGAGAAAATCGAGGGTACGCACGAGCAGTTGGGGATAAATGTCCAGCGCCACCACATGTCGCCCGTCGCGTGTCTCGCGAAAGAACGCATCCCCCATCTTTAGAAATGGGCTAACCTCATAGCCACCCGGGGAGGGCGGTCGGCCATTAACAGTTTCCCATTTGCCTTCGAAGAAGCCGCAGAAACGCCGCAGCGCCTTGCGC
>JBARNC010000478.1:0-2429 GCA_049802775.1 Pseudolabrys sp.
GGGTCGCGCGCCTTAAATTTCTCGTAAATGATGTCCTCCTTTGGATGATGACAGGAGTCAGATTTTTTAAAGAATTCAATAATTGCTCCAAAGACCTCGTAATCCGGACGTTCGCCTCTATCGAAGACGCTTAGTTCCTGCTCCATTACGCGGAGCAATTTTTCGAGATTTCGATGTTCCTGGCGCAGGATCTCAATGATTTCGATCATCGGATCGCTCCCACGGGCCCGCCGTCAAGCAAGATCACTCACACTTCTGAGCTGTGCGCATTGAGTTGGATCAAATGTATTGGCGCCGCCTCATATCCGAGTGCGACGCCCATGGCGGACATGCTGCTTGCAGTGCCGAATGTCCGCTATTGGGGGTAAAGCGGACATGAGACACTCTCGGCAAATCGGGGCACTGCGTCCGGCAACGGCTAGACAGTGCACAGGCTAATTGCTTCGACCCACCCTAGGGCGTTCGCTGAGCTCAACCGCTGCGCAAAGACCCAAGCAAGTCCGGCTCCAAGTCGCCTTGCCGTGAATGGTATCCCAGTCAGCGATCACGGTCCGGCTTGCGCCAGAAATGATTTTTGAATGGCCGGCTTTGGAACAAACCCTGTTTTAAGGAACAGGGAACACCCGGCGCGCGTTGACCGCAGTCAGTCATCTCCTGCCAAGAGGAGATTTCTAATATGACCAGACGCGACCAGGAACTTTTGGACAAGCAACTGTGGGGAGTCAGTTCCAGATCCCCGCAGAACGGCATGGCAATACTGATGATTGTCGCGGTGTTTTTAGCCGGCGTGGGCATCGGAGATATTGTGTCTAAAACAAAGCAAACCAACACACATTACGTAGCTCTGATTTCTTATCCAAACGGGCAAGAATAACAGGAGCAGCGCCATGATCCGCACTGCCATCATCTCCGTCACTGCGTCGTTTGTCCTGTTCGGCGCATACGCGGTCAATTTGGTCAGTTACCACCCGGCGCCTGATCTGAACCCGCTGGCCCCGCTCAGCGCTCCTGTTGACTGGAGGTAGACGCGGAAGAGTCAAGCGTTGCGGCCCATTGCGAAGCCGCAAAGTTAATGTGGAAGCACGGATGTGACCGTTGATCTGAAAACCAATGAATGGAATTCACTGAGAGATCAGTTTCGTGCGCTGGTGAATAACGAAGGCGGGCGCGAGGACAGTTTAGAGCAGTTTGTTGATGATGGAATTCGTCGCCGTTTTGGCGAGGCGATAAACCGTGCTTGCGGACGAAGAGGAAAACAGACATTCCCGCCCTCGGAGAACGATTACGTTGAGCTAGCCCAAGCGCATCTATTGCGCCGTCGATGATGTGGAGATACTCGGTTAGATTGTCCGTGATCCGCCCTCGTTGAAGTGGTCCGACTTACGACCTCAACTATTTTTTAATAAGAAAACAACCGCTCAACTTGGCTTGTCGGTTCCACAATCCATTTGTTGCGCGCGGACGAGGTGATCGAGTAGCGAAAGTGTTTGCGCTGCATGAGTCCGCTTTTGGCCCTTAGCGGACAAGCCGCTCACCCCGGTTATGTCTGTTGTCGGGGTAAAGGCTTTGGCGCATGATTGGATGCTGGGGCTTACAATATCAAGGGAGGACGTTATGCCGACCTTTATGATGTCGATGAATTTTACCGATCAGGGCATCCGCGGTATCAAAGACGCCCCGAAGCGCGCAGAAGCGGCGCGCGATCTCGCGAAGAAGTTGGGCGTCGAGGTCAAGGATCGATATCTTACGTCTGGTGAAAGCGATCTGGTGGTTTTCGTAGAAACGCCGAATGGCGACAATGTCGCGAAATTCGCGCTGGCGCTTGGCTCGCTAGGCAATGTCCGCACCCGCACTGCCGCGTTTGGCCGTTGGAGGAATATATGAAGCTCATCTCCGAGCTGCCCTGAGTGATGCTTTGAGCAGGCCTGCGAATGTCCGCTATTGACCTGACCCTTAGCGGACATTCCGATCATGCGGTCTAATGTCCGCTTTCGGGGGTAAAGCGGACATCCCGTTTTGCACTGCACATGTCCGCTTATGACCCAAAGCGGGGCGTCTGGCGGAGTGCAGCCACTAATTGCGCTACTGCCGCGCTCTTTTCTTTTATTTGCTATGTGCGATACCGTCCCGGAAAGATTTCTAGACGGGAAGGGACGCACGATGACTTCACTTCGACTACTTGCTGCCCTTTGCGCTACGGTTGTTTGGGTTGAATCGTGCTATGCCGATTGCTCCTCACTGCACGCCCTCGCTCAGCAGCACGCCAATGATATGGCGCGCCGCAATAGCCTCGATCACGCTGGTTTCATGACGCGTCGTGGGCCGGCGGGAGCCGTTGCCGAGAATGTGGCGATGGGATGCGAGACCGAGGCCTGTGCAAGGCGAATGTGGATGCAGTCGCCGCCGCACCGCGCGAACATGATGCTCGG
>JBARNC010000479.1:0-1666 GCA_049802775.1 Pseudolabrys sp.
GATCGTCGCCGCTGACCTCAGCGGGCTGGTGATCTCGCTGCGGTAACGGCGCCGCCTGCGGCAACGAGGAGAACAGCCGATGTCCGCTATGTGCCAATAGCGGCATTCGGAGAGAGTTAATTTGTCGGCTGCTCGATTACCTCGTCGGCGCGCGCGATCAGCGATGGCGGAATGGTGAGGCCGAGCGCTTTCGCGGCCTTGAGATTGATCACCAGATCAAACTTGGTTGGCAGTTGAACAGGTAAACCCGCAGGCTTCGCGCCTTTGAGAATCTTTCCGGCATAGACTCCCGCCCCGCGATGCGCGTCCGCTACGCTCGCGCCGTAACTCATCACACCGCCGGCGACGACAAACTCGCGCGAAGCATAGATCGCCGGTATTTTGTAACGCGTCGTCAGCGCGACGATTTGATCATACATCTCGCTGAATAATGGATCGGCAGCGACGAGGAGCGCGTCGACCTTTAATTGGGATAGGGCCGAGAATGCACGATCTAGGTCCCGTTCGCTGCGGACGTTTTGAATAGAGATCTTTTGTCCGATTTCGCTTGCCGCAGTTTCGACACCCGCCAATTGGCGGTCGGTATCCGGATAATCCTCGTTCGCCAACACGCCAATCATTGTGCTTTTCGGTACTAGCTCACGCAGCAGCCCCAGTCGCTTTGCCTCTAGCGCTGGAGCAATCAGACTCATGCCGGTGATGTTCCCACCTGGATTGTTGAGGCTGTCGACTAGCCCAATATTGACCGGGTCGCCGTCGATGACAAAGACGATGGGAATTTTGGTCGTCGCTGCCTTTGCGGCAAGCGCCGAGGGTTCACCGCCGGTGGTAACGATCACCGTCGCCTGACGGTTGACCAAATCTGCCGCCAATGCCCGTAGACGACCGTATTTGCCATGCGCCCAGCGATACTCAATTGTTACATTTTGGCCCTCAATGAAGCCAGATTCCTTTAACCCGGCACGCAGCGCATCCAAAACGCGGGCGGATTCATCAGCGGATGTACTGCCGAGCAATCCAATGACCGGCATCCGCTTAGGTTGCGCGCGCGCGCCAAACGGCAATACGATCACGCCGCCAGCGAGAAATGAAATGAACTCCCGCCGCCTCATGTCTGCCCCCAAGGTTCAGGACAAGGCATCGTACCGGGTCAGACTAGCACAGTCGTCCGTGAAGTTTTCGATTTTCATGCGGCTTGAAGTGTGAGCGGTCCAAAGAGGGCTGCGAGAAAGGCGCGCAACAAAAGCCTCAGCCAGTTGAGCAGGAGGCGGAAGTTGTAGCCGGCGGCGGCGAGCACGGTGTTGATGGCGTCGCCGGCGCTGTGAGCGAGGTGGTTACGGCCCATGCGGTGCTCGGCCTTCAGATGACCGATTACGGGCTCGACGGCAGAACGCCTTTTCATCTCGCGTTTGATCTGTGGGGTGACGCGGCGCTTTTGACCGGCGGTGTAGACCTTGAACTTGTAATCTGGCGGCGCGTTGTGTCCGCGGTATCCGGCATCGGTGATGGCGCGCTCGATGGTGTTGCCGATCATCGCCTCCATCGCCGGGATGACGGTGGCCAGCGTGTGGCCATCGTATGGGTTGCCGGGGAGCGCTGCGACATGGGCGACAAACTGTCCGCCCTTGCAGCGATGCAGCGGGGTGGCGACGCTGACCTTGACCCC
>JBARNC010000480.1:0-5541 GCA_049802775.1 Pseudolabrys sp.
TCCCTTGGAGAAGATGAGACTTAAGTAACTCCTCAACGTCCGCCACATAGCGGCCGCCCAGGTGCTTCCAATGGGCAAGCGTCTGATGGTGTGAAAGCAGGGTCGCCATGAGGTTGACATTCTCAATATCGGTCTTGCTTTGGCACGTCAGCACGTCGGTGCGCTCCGTTACGAACGGAAGTCGCGGCAGTACCGACAAGCGATCCTTCTCAAGATTCCACCATTCGAAGTCCCGGTCGAGGTCGCCCTCGCCGTCATAGAGGACAATGCGGCGTCCTCGATGCTTGAGGCCATGAAGCGTGTCCTCCGAAAAAGTCGTCGTCAGGTCGTCGAGGCTATAGCGCCTGAGGACATCGGATCCAAGGTAGAACGCAATAGCGAGTATTGCTGCATGGGGCCCGTCGAGCCGACAGGGCGAGCACACCTGGATCTGGTACCTCGGATTACGGAAGATTGGGTGCCCGAAGTACTTCTCGATGCACTCGAGCAGCAATATCGCCGAGCGCGCGCTCCCCACGGGCGGCAGGATTACGGTCACCGATGCGCGGGCGTGCGCATAGAACCTATTGGCGATTACCTCAGACCGCCCGCCCAAAGCCTCAATAAGATTCAACAGTTCCCGGTTGTCGCCAAGACAGTGGATTTTGAGCCCCACAGTCGTGAGCCCGTGTTCGACGCGCCTACGGTTTTTGGAGAGCGCATCAACTTTGACCGGGCAGTGCGGGTGCAGCACACTGAGCAGATCCTCCACGGTGTAGGCCACGAGTCTCTCCTCTTCAAGCGATTACCGAATCTTGGTCGGGGTCAGGCGCCAGCGGTTTGAGCATCCTGACGGCCTCGATGCCGCTTAGAAGCTTGTTGTTCTGAATGGTACGGGGCTCCCTATTGCTGCGAGCAGCCGGGAAGCATCCTTCGATCCAAGTGCGTGAGAGATCGGCTTGGGTCCGGGATTTCCCGGATGTTTCGCGATCCTACTTGTATGCTAGCGCCGTTCCTGACCGCTGGGAAGCAAGCGAACTCAAGAATCTGCGCGATGGGGATCTGAGCTTAGCTGCGGCGGCCACGAATGTTGGCCCATTCTATGCAGAGTCTGTTTTACGGCGACTTTCGGGGGTAAAGCGGACATCACTCAAACTTGCGGCGATATCCGCCAACCTCCAAAAAAAGCGAACATTTGACATCGTTGAGGCAAAGGCAGGAACTTTTGCTGTCTGATGCGCTTGAGCATCGATATGCGTGGCAAAATTCGGTTCTCGCGTTGGCTAGTGGCGGCAACCGTTTTGGCGGTAGCCGAATGCACCGCGGCGTCACTCGAAATCGCCTTACCTGCCGCTTACGCGCATTCTTCCGGCAATCTCAGCTGGGCGCATCCGCAAACTGACAAATTTTTCCACAATTTATTCGCGTCACAGAATTGGAGGCGGCAGCAACGACACCCACACCGACCAACCGACAGCTTGCGCACATCGCCGCAGCATAGAACGAAATTGAAAGCTGAGCAGAACGAGCCCACGAAATCAAGGAAGCAAAAGGCCGCGACTGCGATAGTCGCCGCCCAAAATGTGCCTTTGCCGCGACCGCGCCCGCTATGGCCGGAGCCGCACTCCTTTGCCGAAGCGGCCCGTCCCGACTTCAATACTGCCGACGTAACCAGCGCACCAAGTGATTGCAACCAGCGACTCGCCACGATCGCCGTTATCGAGTTGTTACCAAGGCTGATCGGCCCAGGTGATTGCGGCGGTCGCGATATGGTTAGATTGGATGCTGTGGTGCTTCCCGACGACGGGCGTGTCGAGGTCAAACCTACGGCGGTCTTGCGATGCGCGATGGCGGAATCCTTTGCTGCCTGGGTTCGCGATGAGGTGTCAGCCCACATCGCCCCTTTGGGCGCCACGCAACGCGGTATCGAGACCTACGGTTCATACGAGTGCCGCGGCCGTAACAGTGTGTTCGATGCCAAACTTAGCGAACATGGCAAGGGCAATGCCATCGATGTCCGTACCTTGATCCTTGCTGGCGACCGTCGCATAGAGCTCACTGATGAAACCGTTGCGAAGCCGGTTCGTGAGGCGCTGCGGGATTCTGCTTGTCATCGCTTTACTACGGTGCTGGGACCGGGCGCCGATAGCTATCACAATAACCACATCCATCTCGACATTCTTGAGCGAACTCACGGCGTTCGTATTTGCCAATGGGATGTGCGTGAGCCGCCTGCGCCGGCGACCAAGATCGCAAGCGCCCATGCTGCCACTATGTCGGGACTCGCTCAGCCGCAGTCACGCGATAACCAAACGGTCACTGTAGGTCCTTGGGCAATCGCAATGACCTTCAAGGCAAACAGGTTCGAAAACTGTACCATGAGCCGTTCGGAAGGCGAACTTGGAATAAGCTTTGTGCGTACTCAAGAGGGGCTGCTTGTCGTCCTCGACTCGCCGAAATGGAAGCTCGATCGAGGCAAAGCTTATTCGGTTCGTCTCGTTGCAGGTTCGCGATCTGTGGATGCTAAGGCTTTGGCTGAAACGAAAAGTGCGACCATCGCGCTTGCGGATACTAGGCTCAATTCAAAGCTTCGGTCGGTTAGCAGCCTTGAAGTGCGTGGCGAGGGGGCCACGCTGCGTGTGCCGCTGGATGGCAGCTCGGCAGCGTTTGAGCGGCTTGAGACATGCTTCATGAGACGCGAAGCGTCAGAGGCAACCCCCTTTGTGGGACGCAAGGCGTCACCGGAGACAAATCCCTTCGTGGCACCTAGTCGGAAGCGTTAGAAGTGTTCGCTTTGGTCAAAAGCAGACATTGCGGAAAAAGAAGAGCTTGGCCCGACTGCCGATGAAAACGCGCCGCGATCTGCGCGCGATTTATTTCCGCGCCTCACCAATGAAAACAGGACATTGTTACGATTTAGCAAAAGGCGCTGAATCTGATTTCCAATGGATTTTACGCAGCGACCAAGCGCAAAACGGAAGCCAATGGAGGCGACTACGAGCCGACCCTGACTGCGGAAAACCTTGGCGACCGCGTGGAAATCAGGATTCGTGACAACGGCACCGGCATTCCGCTTGAGGTGAAGGAGAGGCTGTTTAATCCATTTTTCACGACTAAGCCCGCTGGCGAGGGCACCGGGCGTGATCCTCCTTCGATGTTGGATATCGCGTCGATCGTCGTCGTCAGCACGATGTTGTAGCGCGGCTGCAGGTTGATTGGCGGCACCCGTCAGGCGGTAAAGCGCGACCAATTCTTGCCATGTGTAGGCTTGGGTGAAGCGACCCGCACATTGCACGCTCGTTTCCGGCATCGACCGAATTGCCGAGCAACAAGACCCCCGACCGCGGCCGATCTCCGTCGGCGCGGTGGCCAGCGCCCTCTGGCCTGCCCCGCGCCCCCTGGGAAGGCCGCTGGCGCGTTTTGCGGCCTCGGGTAATGTGCGTGGCCCCGCCCACAGCGTGGCGATATTAGGCTATTTTTAGGTCAGCCGACCCGGCCAAAACCACTGCTTTAATAACTTGCTGTTGTTGCCTGCTTATTTTTGGCGCTCCCTAGGGGACAGCGCCAGCCAAGCAAAAACAATCACTTAGTAGAAAGTGGGACACCCAAACATCCCATAGGATCATTATGTTTCTTATCCCCAGTGTCCCACTAATTCCTCATCTACGACGCCCTTCCCTACGCGTTTTTATGATTACAAAATATTATTCAGATGCCCACAACGAAAAAGAGTTGTGAGGGACTTGCGAAGGTATCTCAATCGTCTATTTGTTTTGCTTTTGGTTTTTCGCCCACTCATGAAACTCGCTTTGCGTCATGAACTTTCTCCCGACCTCTATTCTATAGCTGTGATCAAGCCTTCCACGATGCGCGTTCACCTCTTCAGCCGTATCGTATTCGCCAACGCACTCGTACGGCTCGTTGTTGATAGTGCGAAACACCCGGAAGAGTTTTCCCTTCTCACCCGGAGTCTTTATCTCATCTCTGCCGCTCATCTCCGACCTCCGATGCAGCATAGTCCGTAATTTCGTTTCACCTAACTGCCCGACGCCATCCCGCCGCTTCGGCTTCCTCGGGTGTGCAAAACCAACGCCTATCGCCGCCTTTACCCATTCTAATTCTCGCATAGAATCTTTGGTTCTCCATGTGATAAATCCGCTCACCGTTGCGACTGATATTTCCCTTGATCGTACATTCCGGCGATGGCGCACCTTCGGTCGCAGACGGACCTAACAGCATTGCCTGCGCATCAATCGGAACGCTGAAAGCGCCGAGGATGACAGTCTTAGTGTTCGGATGACGCCAGTCCCACGGCGCAATGAATGCGCCTTGCCAATAGTCCGCGCTGGTGTGTTCGCGCATCTTCTTCGACCTTTCGGTACGCGGACGAGTACTGAACATAAGCAAGTGCCCAACCCTGTCGGACCATCCAAGCGTTCAGGTCTTCGCCCCCAAGCGAGCATACAGCGAGCGTTCGCTTGTAAGCGTCGGTCCCATTTGGTGAGCAGCTAATCGCTCGACCCCCGATATGTGCTGCGAGTTGGTCGCGAGCATCGATGCCACAGGTCCAGCGAACGCCGCTTGCATTTAGGCGAATCTGGTCAGTCTCAGGTGCATCGATCCCTTCAAGACGAACCTTCGTCGCACCGATTAGTCAGCGTATCGCCATCAACGACCCGAGGAACACCTGACAAATCTGCTGCCTGCGCGAGCGAACAGACCAACCAACAATGGCGGCTGTTTTCATAATATATCCGGGCCAGAAAGCGGCTCGCGCCGCTTCAGATAAGCTGTCGCCCATCGCGGACACGATCTTACTCGCCCCCTAAACCTCGTCCGCAGTGGTTACGACCGCAAAAGGCACGCCAAGGGCTTCAAAGTGGCGTTGCCCACAACGTACTTTGTCGGCCTTGTGCTTTTCGAAGGGCCATTCGCCACGATTGCTTATTGCATGCAGGAGGCCGGGCCAATGAAAGCCTTAACGGCCATGTTTTTGCTTTTGGCCTTAGATGCAGTCGCGCTCGCGAAACCCAATCCGATCGAACGATCACGCCTCGCGCTTGTGAACGCAGACATTAACATGGGTTCGGTCGGAGCTATGCGCGAGAACATCGGCTCGGTCGGAGCTATGCGTGAGCGGGACTATTTTGAAGCGCCGCAATCGCCGTTCAACGCTCGATCTTTCCCTTGCCGATTGGAGCCGGACGTGTTCGCCAAGACGCGCCTAGCCCAGTCGTGCCAATAAAGAATGCGACTGTTGTGGCGTCGAACGCCGACCCAACGTGATGCATGTAGGCGCTTGTGCGACTTTCGATCAGGGTCGAATCGCATATAGTGCAACGATGGGCGGCCAATTTGGCCATGACATTGATTTTAGCTGTCCGCATTGCGGAGCACGGTACGTTGTGAGTTATACCGAGTTACCTATTGCTGATAGCGGTAGCGACTATTGTGAGTGTTGCAAACGGAGGATGTGCCAATGGAATTCAGCTTTGCAACCGCGCTATAGGCTCGTGGAACGACCCGAGCGAAAACACCTATAACGCTTCGCGCCAGTTCCCG
>JBARNC010000481.1:0-4209 GCA_049802775.1 Pseudolabrys sp.
ACGAAGGAGTGAACAGCGAGAAGCAAAAGCCGACGGGGCTCGATAACTGAGCGCGTAGGACTGTTGAATCGGCTGTGTTCCATTTGGCTTGCCGTTACTTCAGCTATTCGATCACTTCGTCGGCACGGGTGAGCAGCGTTGGTGGCAAAGTGAGGCCGATTGCCTTGGCGGCCTTCAGGTTGATTACAAGCTGATACTTGGTCGGCGCCTGCACCGGCAAGTCGGCTGGCTTTTCGCCCTTGAGAACTCGATCGACGTAAGAGGCGGCCTGGCCAAACTGGCCGACGGTATCGGGGCCATAGGAGACTAGGCCCCCGTCGGCGGCAAAAATGCGCAAAGGATAAACTGCAGGTAATCGATGCTGAGCTGCCAACTTGATGATCAATGCTCGATTAGTAATCACATCGGACAGCCTGAGCGCGATGAGGCCGCCATTGCCGGAACGCGCGAGATCACCGATCTGGCGCTCGAATGAGACCCTGTCATTCATACCGAGCAGAGTGAGGTCTACGCCAACCGAAGGCGCCACCGCTTGGATTGCTGCAAACTGCGGCGCAGCGCTGCGGTTTTCCAGATCGGTAATGATGATGACCTTTCGGATGCCTGGTGCCGCCTCCTTGAGCAACTCAAGCAATTTTGCACCAAAGCCAAATTCGGCAGTAAGAAAGCCGGTAGCGTTGCCTCCGGGACGAGCAAGATTTTGTACAATTCCCATGCCAACGGGATCGGTAACCGCCGCGAAAACAATTGGGATTGTGCGAGTGACTCTAAGCAGCGCAATGACACTGGGTGGCGCCATCCCCATAATGACATCGGGGTTGAGGGCGACCAATTCCTTCGCATTCTCGCGCAACTCATCGTCATTGACGCCATAACGAATATCGAGCTGCAGGTTTGTGCCCAGGACCCAGCCGAGGTCTTGCATGACCTTCTTGAAAGCCGCGACCCGCGCCATCATTTCGGCGTCGGCCTCCGGCCCGTTCACCAACATTCCAACATGGCGTAACTGTTTGTCTTGCTGTGCACCCGCCGCAAGCGGCCACGCCACCGCGCCGCCGAGAAGTGTGATGAACTCGCGCCGTCGCATGTGCCCCTCTGAGAACACGCCTTGTGCAATAGCTAAAGCCTAGCACTTTGCGACCGGCGGCGAGCGAGAAATCGCAAACAACCAGCCTCAAATGCCGATCAGGCCCGATGTCCGCTTTGGGTCATTCGCGACCTAGCTGGTCAAGGCCGACGCTCGTACTTCTCCGCTGTTACTCCAATAGCGGACAAACGCGGGTGAGGTCGGATTGTCCGCTAAGTGCCAATAGCGGACATTCCGTCGGCGGCAGACGCCAATTGATCTGAGTCAATGCTAGTCGCTGTGGCGATCGCCTAACATTGCAAAAAATAGGAGGGATCCATGAGATCGCTCCCTGAGGCGAGAGAAGAATCGTTGTCACCGAGGGAAATTGTCACGGCAGGCCTTGCCGTAATTGGCTTTGTTGTCTGCTCGGTGGTCTTCGCCAAAGTGGCATACTCCGTAGTGGCTTTATTTCTCCACGGCACGACGTACGCTGTGGTCAGCTTGTACTAAGCGTCATCTGCACGCGCGAAGACGTTCATTGAGATTGGAGGGTAAGATGCCATCTCGATCGAAGCGAATTGCTAAGAAGCGCGACTTGCCGCGAGAGAGGCACAGGACCCCCGACAAGGATCGCAAGCGGATCAATATTTTCATCAGTTACGCAACTGAAGACAGAGATCTCGTCAATAGCATTTATAATCTGTTGAATGAGACTTTCACGTTTGCACCGCTGTTTATTTATCGCGATATCGAAATCAAACAAGGCAAGGACTACGCGGAGGCGATCGACAAAGCTTTAGATGAGACGGACGTTCTTCTTGTTGTTTTTACAGAACGATTGAAAATGAGTCATTCGTATACCGGATACGAGGTTGGCTATTTCAATCGGTCAAAACTACATCACCCTATTGGAGGTGCTGGCTTTGAGAGGATCTATATCCCATTTTGCATCGGCGCCGACATTCCCGACTCCTTGCATTTCATTGAGGGGGTTACGGTTGAGAAGGATGAGATTTTCAAAATCCTGAAAACAAGAATCGAAAGCGGCGTAGAGCCAACGATCGGCAAAGATCACGTTGTCTTCAAATTTCTCGCCCGTATTTCCGATCTGCTCATGCAAATGGTGAGCACAGAGGATCCCGACTTCGGCGGAACCGAGCGGCAAGTCAACCTGTCAGCGCCTGCATCGCAGCTTTATCGAATCATTCATGAGTATCTTCAGGGCCGAATCTGGTCAGAGACTTATCCAGAACGAAAGCTGGTCATAGGGACTTCGAAACGACCCACGATCGGAAGGGATGGCGTCGAGTTGAGCGACGCTCGAATAGAGCTAGTCGGCGACTTTTCGGAGATATTCAATATATCCGTTATGCAAAGTACCGGTCACGAATATAGCTGGTCGGAGTTTTGTGACAACGTGCCATCTGAACTTCGAACAAGTGTCACGTCTGGAATTCGGCAGCTGACGGCACAAGTTTTAAAGGGAACCGGCGAAAATTATCACGTCGTCACGAGTGTTAGGCGCGATAAAGCCTTCCGTCTTTTTGTCTCAAAAGTTGTAACATACGTGAGCCAGAAGACGGAGATCGAAGTCTACGTTGTACAGATGAGGACAAAAGAGTATGGCGATCCACTGACAAGTCGTTTGCTGAAGGCGATATCTGTAGGTCTTCGATTTCGCTTTCTCCTACTCGAGAGGCAAAGCGATTTTAGGCCAGAGAAACTTGGCTATCCAAACGTTTCCGCAACGGATTTGAAATCGAAGATTGTTGAGATGCTAGGGCAAATCGATTTGATCTTGCGGGATGCAGTCGATGCTGACTTGCAGGATCCCGATATTTTGATCCTGATCTGGGGAAAAGGGCAGGAGAAAAAAGTTCAGGCAATGATGGAGGTCTGGGAGAAATCCAGACAGGAGCTCTATGCAGCCGCCGACACTATTCTAAATTTGACTGACGAAAGCACCTTCCGAAGCAAGAAACAGGATTTCATTAATGCTCTAACAGCCTTTTGCGCCAACATCGAGCAGATGAACAGTGAGTTTACCTCCCGCGTTCTTTCGCTGTTAGCAGAGCAAGTCCAGGCGAAGATCGGCGTTACACAACCGGAGCGGAATTTGGCGGTGAATGACGCGCATACAGGTTAGTTCCTCCCGACTCAATCAGGTTTTCTGCCAATAGCCTGAACCATTGGCTTATTCGGCGGCTACAATTTCCCAGCGGCCGTCAACCAGCCGGTGAGCGGCATAACACGCCGGAAGTGAAACCTTACCCATACGCTTGCACTGCCAGGAGGATGATATTTTTTATTACTTGTATGTACCGAAAACCTAAACCCGGACGTAATGGTGATGAAGTCCGCCAAGGATCGCGTGTGAATTGATAGATCCGATCCGCTGAACGGGGCGATAGAGTGGCGTATCTTTGTCCAATGACCAATGCGTTCTGATGTGATTGTAATAGCGAGCGTAGGTTCGCAGGGTGTGGCGTAGATGCGCTTCACCCAAGACGATAAAATGATCCACACACTCGCGCCGGATCGATCCGATCAACCGTTCGACAAAGCCATTTTGCCAGGGCGAAGCCGGCGCGATGGGCTTGTCCCGGATGCCCATGGCGCGCATTCGGCGTGCGACAATGCTGCCGTAGATCCGATCCCGATCGCGGATGAGATAGTGCGGCGCCGCACTCCAGGGGAACGCCTCGGTTAACTGGCGTGCGATCCATTCAGCCGTCGGGTTTGCTTTGACGTTGATCCAGACCAGGTCCCTGCGGCCCAGATGGACGATGACGAAGGCATAGAGCAGGTCGAAGCCAATGGTCGGGACAACGAACAAATCCATGGCGGCAATATCCGGTGCGTGATTGCGCAGAAAGGTGTGCCATCCCTGACTTGGAGGCCCGGGTCGCTTGATCATGTATTTGGCGACGCTCGACTGCGCGACTGCAAACCCGAGCTTGAGCAGTTCACCATGGATACGCGGCGCTCCCCACAGCGGGTTCTCGATGCTCATCCGCCGGATCAACGCACGTAGGTCCCCATCAATCTGCGGTCGCCCTCCCTGCGGGCATGACTTCCAACGCCAGTAACAGCGAAAGCCGGCACGATGCCAGTGCACGAGCGTCTCGGGCCGGACGATC